>JBHLNC010000038.1:0-10354 GCA_048937435.1 Promethearchaeota archaeon
ACGGGACACAAAATTGTCGCATTTGTAATCGCCCTGATAATATTCACCTCGCAGTACTATAGTCACAAAGGCTACGAAAAGCTTTGGGTAATTAGAACTCTACCTATTCTTTCTTTTTCCGGATTCTTGGCAAAATTGCTCCTGTTCGTTTTTGATATTCTCGATACTTATCCCCAAATCGTTTTATCAAATCCTTTTCTTCATAATGAATGACAATCGGTGTAACGATGATGATCATGATGATAGCCCAGATTGTTAGGAAGAGAGAGTTAATGAAAAGCGCAATAATTACAAACCAGGGCATTTCACCAACCATTTGTGGATGTCGGATGTGATTGTAAATTCCTCCAAACAGTTCAGTTGATTGGGAGGGAACCATCGCTTCTTTCCCTGCATCCTTGACACCTTTAATCCAAATGGGAGTGGTCAGAAGAGCGATGATTAATCCAATGAGAATGCTGACTAACCACAAAGGGTGAACTGGCCAAGTGAGAATAGGAATGGGAACCAAAAGCCAGAGGACCATATTGACAGTCATGACACCCATAAGAGCACCAGTGATGAGTCGGTGCCTTTTTGCCATCGCCCAGGCTTTGTCATCAAATTTTTCTGACCGAGTAACTGGTTGGACGCTCAGAATATAGAAATACCAGCAGAATACAGCAACAACATTCAAAACTATGAAATTACTCCAGGCAATAATCGACATGTGGTTCCACATAAGGTGCTATATAAGAAAAAGGAATCGTCTGATAGGATCTTGGCCTATCAGACCATCCTTGAAGGTTGAATTCTGTTAGTCTCGTACTTGCATGAAGTATCCGATGAGGAAGAGGAAGAGTAGGATTGCTAGAGTAGCGATTATGAGGGTTCCACCGGTAATACTGTAGAGTGGAGCCATGAACATGTGAACGACAGCACCAATCAAGGCGAGAATGCACCAGAAGATTTCGACTTCCACGATAATTCGAACACGTACCCATTCCTTTGTTGCTAGTGCAAGGACTGAGCCTATTGTCAATGCTAGTATTGCTGCTCCGAGCACTCGTGTTGATGGATCAAGAAAGAGCATTCCAAAGAGGGAAAGAAAGAGGTCAGGTAAGATATACATACCAATTCCAAAGATAGCTCCTAAAACGATATGAATTAAGAACGTAATTTTTAGAACAATATTATATTCTTCTTTTGCCATTCTTCTCAACTTCTCAGAGTGTGATGAATGTAAATCCACTGTGTTCTATTCTACTATATAAATCGACATTTATGGTCCTAGTAAACGGAAAAGGAATTTCAGAGATTAGCGCTCTTTTTTTTAAGTATTAACATTATTGAGTTGAGTACGGAGCTCTGGTATCAGGGAACGAATGGCTTGGATTGCCGGGGAATCAGGAGCATAATCAATGGGGGCTTTTCCTTCAAGGTTGGCCTGTCGGATGGCTTTATCGAAGGGGATGACCGTAAGCAAGGGGATTTGTAGTTCGTCTAGCGTGTTTCTGATGGTTTTTTCATCAATTTCGTCCATAACCTTGTTCGCTACAGCATAGATTGTGTCAACACTGATGTCTTGTGCGAGTTTTTTGATTCGGGCAACTGTGGAAATAGAGGTTTGTCCTGGCTCCACAACGGTGATGAGTGCATCCATTCCACGTGATGTGCCACGTCCGAGGTTCTCAATACCCGCTTCAAGGTCCATAACGAAGGCTTCATCGCTTCCTACGATGAGGTGCCGGATTAAAGCCTTCAGAAGGGCTCCTGCAGGACACATACATCCTGCTCCGCCAATTGTAACGGTTCCAGCTACAAGTAAAGTGACATTATCCGGTGCCGGGACACCAAATTTCTCTGCAAGATCCGAGACTCGTGGATTTAGTTTAAACATTCCACCGTAGGTTTTTTTGTCCATTCCCGTGCGTTCTTCGACTAATTCATCATTTTCGGTGAGTGGTACGATTTGTTCTGCAACACTGGGAGAAACCCCTAACGTGGTCGCAAGGGTTGGTGTTGGGTCTGCATCAACAGCGAGGACTTTGATTCCTTCCTTTCCTAAGAATCGTGCGAGAGTTCCTGCAACAAGGGTTTTTCCGACGCCACCTTTTCCGGCAACTGCTACTTTCATCAGGGTTCACCCTTTGAGCGTAGGTACTTGTTGAGTGTGCTTAAAGCCTTCGCCTTTATCCAGACCGTTGTTATTACTGGAGTCGGGTGAGAAGGCGTGTTATTACTTGATGTTCAGTAGGGATGTTTTGTGGTGCTTTTGCAAAGGGTTTGAGGGGGACTGCAACGCCATCCATTCGATACACGGTTCCATCGGCTTCTGCTCCAGTTAGGGCGGTGGGAAAAACAACTGAAGACCCCTGTGTGGTCAAGGTGGGTTGGGTGGATAATGATATGATTGGAATACTTTGAAGCAATTTTGCGATGGGCCTTGGAAGAAAGTTGAGTGCATCCCATCCAACAATGACTGCTGCATCAAACTCGTTGCTTCGTAATCCCTCGTGAAATGAAGGATAGGGTTTTGGTGTTTGTGAAGTGAAATCAATGGAAAATGGTAGCCCCGTTTCTTTTAGGCTCGTTTTAACTACTCCAGTTGAATTACAGAGGGCGACCATAGGTAAGATAACACACGGTCGTTTTTTCTTGTTAAGTCGGTTTACAACCTTGACCAGAAGAGGAAGTGTGTTCGATTCATGAGGTGCGTGGATCAATCCATTGCCATAGAATATGGCAATATATTTTGCTTCTTTGATTTGTTTGGCAAAACTGAGAAATCCGATTGCAGGGATTCCGCCTACCTGTTTTGGCGGGGTTCCCAGGGTGCCTTTAAGTTCGTTGAGCAAGGCGTTGAGGAAGTCTTCATCACCGTTTCTTGGATTAAGAATTAGTTGATGGTTCGCTAGCCGCATCGATTCAGATTCGCGAATGTCAACAACCGTAATAATGCGGCTTTCACGCCCCTCTGGAATACTCGTTCCCTTCGGGAATACCGTATATCTACTTGCATGTCGATGGTGACTTTCTGCAGGATTCACTCCCCAATAGACAATAAAGTCTGTGAAATTCCGCACATCCTCTAGAGTTACTTTGTCACCTTCCCCTCCCACAAGCTTGTAGTCTAAGAGCCGCCCATACTCAAGGCTAGCCGTACTATCAAATACACCTTTGAGACGTTTTGTCAAGGATAAGCCCAAGCTCGTAACTTCGGAAGGACTGTTGGACCATCCCAACAATAATGGCCGTTTACTCTCTGAAAGAATGGATACAGCTTGTTCATATGCAGTAGAAAGCGATACAGACTTTGGTTTTCCCCTTCCCATCTTTATTTGGGGTTTAGTTAATCGGGTTTTACTTTGAATAGAGGCACAATAGGCGTGTCCCAAAGAGCAGAGCCCTAAAGATTGGAGGTCAGATTTCTTGAGAGAAACAGCAACGTCATCGCATACCACTGAACAACCACAGCAAACCGTATCTTGCATGGAATCTTCGACTCCTCAGTATTTGGCTTACCAGATTTCAATGGCTTTCACATAACAGCCTTGCTCACAAACCCGGCAATTCATACGTTCAGGGGGAAATCGACGACATTTTTCGAGGTTAATGATTTTTGCGATGCCATTTTCAACGCGAAAAACCGTGTCTTCTGATCGCGCGGCTTTACCTGATGCGGTTTCAGGTTCTGCGGTTGCATCAACAGGACACACCACTACACAGTTGCCACAGCCTGTACATTTTGTGTCATCTAGTGCCAGGCCTGTTTCTTCAGCAGCTAGAAGTGGAGTGATAAGCTCAGTGAGTTGATTACGCTGATCGGTGTATTGCTCTTCTTCGAAAAGTGGTGTACATTCTTTTAACTCGACTTCTCGCAGGGCTAGACGCGTGGCAAAAGCCATGCAGGTCATCCCGCATTTTTTGCAATTAGTTTGGGGAAGGAGTTTGTATACAAGCATGGGTGTGAGTTTTTTCTCAGCCATTCGATCACGACACACTCGTCATTTTATTTTTCAGGGTTCCCGTCCCTTTATCTGTTCGGTAGCAACTAATGCTTTGATGTAGAGATTGCCTTATTAATTAAATTAGAAGATGGTAAGGTAAGAACTGTTATAGCTTGAAAAGCAGCATCGGAACATGGTAAACTCGTGCGGTGACATCTTTGGCTAAACCAGCAAAAAATAAGAGAACAAAAAGTAAGTCCAAAACTGCACGCAAGAAGCCTGCAAAGAAATCCCCACTCATAACAGCCCTATTTCTTTGCCATTGTGGATCGAATATCAAGACCATTGTTGATATTGATCTTTTGAAAAAGCACTATGAAAAACAGCCAAACATTATAGTTAATGACGATGCCCATTTTTGTATTGAACAAGGTCTGAATCTAATTCGCGATACGATTCGTGAAAACAAAGTTGATCGCGTAGTGGTGGCTGCCTGTTCTCCGAGGTTGCATGGCGAGTTGATGAGTCAAACAGTCGAAGAGGTTGGACTTAACCGGGGATATCTAGTCATCGCCAACATCCGGGAACAATGTAGTTGGGTCCATTGGGATACCCCAGAAGCTGCCACTGCCAAGGCACGATTGATGATTGATGCCGCAATCAAAATGGCTGAACATAGCCTTCCCCTTCGCTCAATTGATATTCCAATTACGAAACGTGTACTCGTCATTGGTGGAGGAGCTGCAGGCGCTACCTCCGCCATTCAACTTGCGGAAGCCGGATATGAAGTGATACTGGTCGAGCAATCAGCATTCTTGGGCGGACATATGGCTAAGTGGGATAAACTCTTTCCAAGCCTAGATTGCAGTTTATGCATCCTCGGACCACTCCTTACCCAAGTGGCTACTCATCCCAACATTACTGTGCTGACACTCAGTGAACTCACTGATATCAAAGGCACACCCGGGCATTATGAAGTCAAAATCCATCAAGAACCTCGATATGTAGACTTAGAAACCTGTAATGGCTGCAACAAATGCTTAGAAATCTGTCCAATCGATGAGCCCAACGAGTATAACTATGGGCTAGGCACTCGAAAGGCAATAATCCGACCATATCCTAGTTCAGTTCCCCTGGCTCCATATATTGACATGGACGCTTGCGTGGGCTGCCAATCCTGCGTCGGAGTATGTGAAAAAGAATCGATCCGCTTTGAGGATTCAGACCAGGACCATACTTTTAAAATCGGAGCGATAATTGTCGCAACGGGATTTCAACCCTTTAACCCTGAAAACCTGAAAGAATACGGGTATGAGCGTTATCAAGATGTGATAACTGCCCCAGAACTAGAACGATTGTTGAATCCTTCTGGTCCTTCTAATGGGACAGTCATCCAACCATCAAGTGGTAAACCACCAAGGAAAGTGGCTTTTGTCCAGTGTGTGGGAAGTCGCGATATTCGAATCGGACGACCCTATTGTAGCCGCATTTGCTGTACGTACGCAGTCAAAGAAGCCGTGCAACTAAGACTCGCCCAACCTACAACAGAGGTCTATATCTTCTATACTGACATGCGAACCTTTGGAAAAGGATTTGAAGAGCTCTATGAACGTGCCGCACGCGAACATGGGATTAACTTCATACGAGGTCGTGTAGCCGAAATCGAAGAAGATCCGCAAACCAAGAAACTGCTGGTTCGGGCCGAAGATACTGAGTTGTGTGAACCAATCGAGTTGCCTGTCGATCTCGTTGTGCTTAGTGTGGGAGTCGATCCAGCACCTACCAACCCGAAGCTTGCAACTATTTTGAACCTTCCATTGGATGAGAATAATTTCTTCCTGGAAAAGCACCCCAAGTTGAACCCTACAGGAACATATTCATCAGGAATTTTTCTTGCTGGAAATGCACAGGGACCCAAGGATATCGCCGACACGGTTACCCATGCAGGTTTAGCTGCAGCGCAAGTCTCAACATTACTACATCGACGAAAGATCTCTCTTGAAGTCAACGCCCCAATTGTCAATTCTCAGCTGTGTGAAAGTTGTCGCTTATGTGAAAAAACCTGTGATGCGAATGCAATCTCTTTTGAAGGCTCTGATCTTCCTTTAATCGATGAACTCGCTTGCACCGGGTGTGGGGCTTGTGTAGCTGCCTGCCCCACAGGCGCTTTAGATTTACCTGGGTATACTCGCCAACAATTACAGACTGCTGTTAAAACTGCGTGTCAGGATAATCCCCTTCACCCCATCGTCATTGGGTTCCTGTGTAATTGGTGTGCTTATGCTGCAGCAGACAATGCGGGAGTTAATCGACTTCGGTATCCCCCTCAACTTATTCCAATTCGTGTCCCGTGCAGTGGCCGCCTTGACCCCCTCCTCATTTTGGAAGCGTTTTCCCAGGGAGCTGATGGTGTGGCCATCCTTGGCTGTTACGGACACGATTGCCATTACCGAACTGGAATGATAAAAGCTAAAAATCGTGTTGAAAAGCTCTTACCTATCCTTGAAGAGATGGGAATCAAACCAAGCCGAATTTTCTTCGGAAGCGCATCAGCATCTGAAGGTGGACGTCTAGTTGAACTTGTTTCAGATTTTGTCAAGAAAATTGCTGATTTGGGACCCTTAGGCGTTGAACTAACTGTAGGCACGAAAAGTCGCTAGAATCGATTTCCGTTATCATTATAGTTAAATGCAAAAGTAATCCTAAATAGCTCCGCAATTGAGAATGAGTTGGAGAGAATGCGGAAGGGTTTGTGTATCGTAACAGTATGCCTTCTAATGGGCTTTTTACCCTTATCTCCTCTTTTCATTGACAATAATGCACGATCCTTCCAGTCAGACCTTAACATAGGTAATCCCGATCTCATTTGGAGTTACACTTTCGGAACTAACGATAGCCATGACGCTGCATACTCAGTTATTCGATGTCTTGATGGTGGTTACTTTATTACCGGTTCAACCAGGATTGAAGGAACTCTTGATGTCATAATGATTCGCCTCAATGAAACTGGAGAACTAGAATGGACTAATACTGTAATACGTGAAGGAGAGCAAACCGCCCAAGAGGTGATTGAGTGTGTATCTGGTGGCTATGCGATAATTGGGTACAGCCAAGAACAATCAGTCAATGGAACAATTCCAGATTATGATGCTTATATAATCCGGGTTCACACAAATGGATCAATTGCTTGGACTCAAACCATTGGAACTAATACTTCTCAACAAGCCTATTCCATTATTGAATATTCGGGGGGTGGGTTTGCATTTGCTGGCTATTCGGCGAAATCTATAGGTGGTGACCTTGATTTCTGGCTAGTACGAACTACCAGCGAAGGACAACCCATTTGGAACCGAACCTATGGCTCAAATGGAAACGATATTTGCTACTCGCTTGTTGAAACAAATAATAGGCAATTTATCATGGTTGGAAGAAGACACACTGATACAGGAGATCAGGATGGTTGGATCATAGAAACTAGTTTTGACGGATCTGTTCTGTGGAACCGAACTTATGGAGGACCCAGAAATGATGTTTGTCATGATATAATTCGAATTTCTACACAATTCTTTGTGGTTGTGGGGACAACAGAAAAAATTCTCTCCGGAGGGCTTGATGGTTTTCTATTGGGTGTTCAACGAGACGGTGATATTAGGTGGAATACAACCCTCGGAGGATTTTACAATGAAGAAGCCTATTCCATTACTTCTTGTCATGATGGGGGATACGCCATTACAGGATATACTATTGAACAAACAACAATGGGTACAAAACAACTCCTTTGGGTAGCTCGAATAGATCCTTACGGAAATGTGGAATGGAATAAAAGATATGGTGGGGCTGGTAGAGAAATTGGCTGGTCAATCATTCAGGCACGTAATCATGATTTTATCATCGCTGGGACTACTGAACCAAATCGAGGAGACAACATAGGAACCGATATTTGGATAATTAGTGTGCCTGATATTTCGCCCTTTAACATTCCTGGTCAACCCGATTTTGTGCTCATTTTCCTTGGCATAGCTACAGGAGTTATCATTATCGCAATCGCAGCTTCAATTTATACACGAAGTAAGAGGAATCTTAGATATATTGAAACAGAAGCTTCCAAGCGGATTTTTCAAAAAAATTACATTTTACCACGGCCTATCGAAGAACTTACTCCGATTATTTCTGGTATTGTACGGTGCCGAAAATGTGGAACCCTTACGGAAAGGAAGGAAATGAGGTGCAGTCATTGTTCGGCACTCCTTCATAGATGTTTGTTCTGTGATAATACTCTCACAACTGGAGATGTAGTGATCTTTTGTCCTAGTTGTAAGAACATCTCACATGCGAATGAGATGTTATCTTGGCTGAAGAAACGGGGATATTGTCCTCGTTGTAGATTCAAATTAAAGAAATCATAGATTTCATCCCTAATTGAAGGACTGCTGAATTAAAAATAAAGAAGATGTCTAGGACGGTAACAAGCGTTAAAGGTGTACAATTGGAAAGCTAGATGGGAATACTTGTGCTAAGGGTCTAGCTAATGACAAAAGCGCACCGAGATCGAATCACTGTGGGCGAGCGTCCAAAGGTTACAAGTGAGATTCTCAATGAAACCAACATCCAATACAACTGGAAAACGTCGTTGCTCAATAAGAATCTCAAGTATGACCTAGCTCGTTGTGTTGGTTGCAGTCTTTGTATTCCCTGTCCGTGGGATGCCATTGAATTGGGTCCAGTTCAAGAAGTTGCTGCTGGACGAATGGAAGGCGCTCCGCTCGTACTCATTGATGAGGATAAATGCACGTTTTGTGGATTGTGTGATTCAGCGTGCCTGTTCAACGCGATAGAAGCCCGGTTTGATGATATCCCTGCTGATGTTCAATATTCTCGATTGAAAGGCAAACATGAACTCAACGAGGACAAATGTGCACCCTGTCTTTTATGCGCAAAAATTTGTCCACGTGATGCAATCTCGGTTGATCTCAAGGTAACTCCGAAGACAAAGTTAGTCAAATATCACGACTCGAAAGCCGCTCAACGGGTGGCGAAAGGCAAACCCGATGCAATAGGCTCTATCAAAATTGATGAAGACAAATGCACGTGGTGCGGTCTTTGTGAACTACTCTGCCCCGAATGTATTACCATTTACTGGCATGAAGAAAAACCCCAACCTCCTGATTTCAAACCCGCAGTGAGTATTCGGGTTGATACCACTTACTGTGATTATTGTGGACTCTGTGAAACAATCTGTCCATCCGATGCTGTCCATGTGACTTGTGATAAATCGCCTTCTCGCCAAATCAAAGAGCCGAAAGTGGAAGGCTCCATGACCATTAATGACGGATTGTGTGTCGACTGCACACTCTGCGCCAAGAAATGCCCCTATGAAGCCCTAGACGTCGCACTGCCACTAACGGGAGATGTTGAAATTTACAATTTAGAGAAATGTGACCCGACAGGTTGTGTCAATTGTTTCAACATCTGTCCTACTAAGGCTATCCATGCAACAGGAGATAAAAATAAAATCGCCATCAACAAAGAGATATGTGTCTTCTGCGGTGCATGTGAAAACGCTTGCCCTGAACAAGTCCTTAAAGTCATTCGTGATAGTTACCATCTCTCCAAAATCGAAGAAGCCCGCGGTTGGGAACGGGGTCGCGCCTTACACTTTTATGATCAGCTAGTCGGATGCGAAGCACCCCGAAATAACATCTATGAACGTTTGATTAAAGCTCCCGCCGTTAAACCTTCAGTGCTGATTCAAACCAAATCCGAAGATTGGGCTGAAAACAAACTGAATCGCCGACTGGCCCAAGACCGAGTCCAGAAAGTTCAAGAGTTCATCAAAAAGAATTGGCGGCTACGGTTGCTCTTTGAGCGGGGGCGTGTTGATCCACTCTTCACGGCTCTTCGCAAAGAGACACAAGTGAAAACTAGTGCAAAAGCCCCGAGTGAATCGAGGGAAGAACCGAAGAAAAAATCTTCAAAAAAGACCCGCTGAGTGTCTAAGTCCTTTTCAATCTCCTCTTGTTGGATTATGGGAGATCCGATGAGGATGTTATCGGTCCTTTACTTGGTTTGATAATCACTTCAGTTCCCTGGCTAGGAACCATGGACTCAATGACTGCATATGCCCAGGGACTCGGCTGCATCACAACAATTCCTTCAGGTTGATTCTCCTTTAGCTGAGTTTTCACAATCACATTTCCTACCTCTGAGCTAACTTCAATGAAATTGCCCTCTTTGATCCCCAAGCGTTGAGCATCACGAACTGAAATAATAATGCGGGCAGCCACTTCTTCATATTCTTTTGATAGGGTTCCTTGACTAACCCGGACCTCATCAACATCAAGAGCACGCGCTAGCAATAACCGTACTTCGAGCTGCGGGTAGAGAAAATCACGTAACGCCATTACTTGTCACACACCGAGTATATG
>JBHLNC010000378.1:0-2607 GCA_048937435.1 Promethearchaeota archaeon
GATTGATTTTAGGAGCAGCGATTCGTCGAAGTCGGTCAAGGCTTTCGGCTTCGAGTTCTTCATGAAGGAACAAGTTGGCAGCAATCATTTCTTCGATGAGACTTTGACCTTGTTCACTTCGAGCAAGGACGGTTGACCATTTTCCAGGAGTTCCAGCTCCACCCACAGAAACGTCGGCGAAGTCCGAAGCAAAATCGCGGCAATGATGACAGCCAGGATCCACCATATCTTTGGCTTCTTTTAAGGGAATCTGCAACGATTCTTTAGCACCCTGGGGATAGACGAGAAGTTTTCCTTTGATGTCGAGTTTTCGAAGGTTCTCCAGAGGTATACCGAGATCATCGACGATTTTTTGTTGCATGAGCTCATCGAATTTGAATGTCTCACTGCAAAAGAGTCCGATGGTAAACACGACAGTTCGGTCAATCCGTTTCAGTGGGGCTAGTCGCATACGCTGTACAGCTTGGATATGACACGGTGTACCAACCACTGCAACCTGTTTCAATTTGCGTTCTTTGATTGCTTCCTTTAGTGCCACTAGATTCGGTGATCGGGTGTAGCGGGTTTTTGAAGCTGCAACGATTTCCTTTCTTGTTGTTGCCACTTGGGGCAAAGGACGCCAGGGATTATCTGGGTCAATTCCAGAGATGATCGCACCTTCAATCTTACCTGTTTCTAAAAGATGGACAAGCATGCCAGTTACGATTCCGCCGTCTTGCGCACGTTTGCGAATTGACTCGTCAGCATTTCGAAGTGCGTAAGCTTGACGATAAATACCGAGTGCTAGATCACGCTTGGCATCCGCTCCAAAGACTTCGGCATAGATGGGTCCATAATCATCAATCATCCTTGGACATGACTTCCAACAGAACTCGCACTTATTGCATTCTTTCACTAGCCCTGGTCGAAGATCCTGCAGTTCTATTGCGCCAATGGGACATGCAGCTTCACAGCCACCACAGCTGCAACATTTACCAGCATCTATGACATTTGCTTCCAAGTGCTCGAATCCAAGTTTTTCAGACCGTTCCTTGCTCAACGGAATCACCAAAACTCAAGAACATATTTTGTAGACAAAGAGGCGTTCTGTCTACTTAAACCTGCCATCCACACCAAACAGTGATGAACAGTAGACTTGGAGCTAGTCTAGTTGTGTTATCTTATGTTCCACATGAACCTTGCAGGCAATGGACCGGGTAATATGACAGTATTTTTCTGTCAGTGTGACAGCTCTTTTGACCTGTGAGAGACTAGCGTCCTTTGGCACAGTGATCTCCATCGTGATATAGATATCCGTGAATAGCCAGCCTCCTTCTGGATGCCTATTTAGTACTCCACACCCAGAAACGTGATGAGCCGCCAGTGTTTGTTTCATTCGCTTCATCATACTGGCAAATGTAGTAACATAGCAGCCCGTGACCCCGGACATGAAGAGATCATGAGGCGTGTAAGCGTTTGGCTTACCATCCCACTGCGGAGGAGAGGAGAGGGGAAGAGAAGGCCTACCTTCAAGGGTAATAATGCCTTCCTTTCCGCCAGTCCAAGTAACACCTACGTTAAATTCATGAAATTCAACTGGTTCATCACTCAAGGTTGACCCTCAAGCTCCCTAATTGAATTTCGCTTTTAGTTGTTCGGGAGATTCAACACCGTTGTCTAAAACTTACCCATCTAAGACAGTTGCTTGGATGGTGTTCAGTTCCTGCATCATCGACCAGCACTGCCCCACAAGGGCTGTAACCTCCCGCCTCAAGTCAGGCGTTTTTAGTCTCCGCCCAACTAGCGGCGACACCATTCCCATCTATAATTGGCTATAAAAACCCAAACTGTTCACAAGCTACCATGATGTAACTGCGAAAGAAGTATTAGGCAGCCCGTTAGACACAATCATGTCTTTCAGGATGTTCCAGGTGAATCACACATGACTGGCAGTTTTGCAAATATGGATCCATTACAAGTGCAGAAAGGTTACCGTGACCCTAGACTCGCCAAACAAGCTGCGCAGAAAATCAAAGAGCTTGCTAAGGGCGAGACTTACAAATTCATGCATCTGTGCGGCACTCACGAATATACCATTACGCACTCGGGAATTCGTCAGCTTCTCCCAGAAAATGTCGAACTAATAGCTGGACCCGGTTGTCCTGTGTGTATTTGCCCACCAGAAGATGTAGCGTTGGCTATTGAAGTGGCACAACAACCAAACGCGCTCTTGACGACTTATGGGGATATGATGCGCGTACCTGCAGGAGATTTGGGTTCTCTGAATGCAATTCGAAGTAAGGGTGCTAAGGTCCAAGTCGTGTATAGTATGATGGATGCGATTATTGCAGCAAAGGAAAATCCTGACAAGGAGGTTGTACACTTTGCCATTGGTTTTGAAACTACTACCCCACCTACTGCTGCAGAAATTCTAGGTGATCCTCCGAAAAATTTCAGTGTCCTGGTGAGCCATCGACTCATTCCTCCCGCAGAAGTCTTTCTCCTCGAACAAGGCGAAGTAGGACTTCATGGGTTCTTACTGCCTGGTCACGTTTCTGGGATAATTGGAGTTCAGGGCTACATTTCGATTTCAGAGCAATATAGAGTTCCTCAAGTGGTGGCTGGTTT
>JBHLNC010000379.1:0-1157 GCA_048937435.1 Promethearchaeota archaeon
ATTCTGTGCATAGAAGAGTCACAACGGGTTCACTAGTGGTGTGCTGACAAGTCATACATGAATAGAATAGTTCCATTGGTTTCTTTGAAGCACTACTCTCCGCCTCATCTGAGTCAGGTGAAGCAGGAAATCGAACGACGTCTAAGGCGGTAACGCTGCACTTGGGACAGGCAAGGCGACTAACGACTTTGAATCCAAGACAAATCGGACAATGCGTTACGCCCACTACCGGCTCACTCGTGAAGATTCCTGCAAGAGTCAGTTTCTCAAGAAAGAGTCGTGTATCATAGCTATCGAGTCCAGTCAAATGATCTGCTGCCGGATATGTTGTGCCAATTTCAAAGTTGAATTGAGGATCAAAGAAATTGATTTCTAGCTCAATCATCTCTTTCAGAAAATCAGTTGTTTTTTTCGACGTGAGAAAGTCAGCAACTGGTGAACTTTGAATTTCTACAATGAGCTCACGATTAAGGTTCTTCCAGTCTTCAGCTTTCGGGTTGTCACCCAGTTTACTTGAGTTTAAGGTTTTTTTCATGGGCTCTCGGAGCGGGCCGATGGGTTCGTCAGGTCCAAGGAGAAGTGCAACAATCCAGGGTGGAAAGACATACGTTGCCCATGTCCGGTTACTGACATGGACACCCCGAAAACCTTCACGGAATAAGTTATGAGTAGCGAAAATCGCTAGGACTTCCTGATGGGTAACCTCACCGATACTATCACTTCGGTAGACATGCTGTGGTCCAATTTTCGGGTCCATGCGGAAGACTGCAAATCCTTTTATCACGGTCAGTATTCCCCTGTACCGTAAACTCCTTTCCTAAACACTTGTACAAAGTGTAATAAAGAGTCTTTCGTCCCAAGATTCTCCAAGGAAAGAATTCCAATTTTTTCAATAATCCAAGTTTTTCACTTGATGCTGTACACTTAAATTATTCACACATATTGCTTACAACCAAGTTGACTTCAAGGGGGAATCTATTATGTCGTTGTTTCAGACACCACTTTCGGGTACGGATGATCTCTTCGCACCAAACTACCAGCAGAATATCTATCGCGTGCTTCCTACCGCCCTGCGGTGCATGGGAGTAAATCTTGCACGAGACGACCTATTCGACCAACCTAACGTGATGAAACAACTCAAACAGAATAATGCCTTA
>JBHLNC010000379.1:1167-2603 GCA_048937435.1 Promethearchaeota archaeon
TGTATCATAGACAGTCTAGGCTCCCAGAATGTTCCCGGAACAAAACTTGAAACCTTCCTCAATGATATGAACGCTGTGTCGCTGAGTAGCACTTTTCCAACGATTACATCGGCAGCCATCCCCAGTATCAACTTCGGGGTTCCTCCAACCACCCATGGAATCCTTGGTCACATAATCTATTTCTCAGAATATGGAGCGCTCATTGACACCCTCAGAATGTCAGGACACCAACTCCGATATCGCGATGCGATTCCGTATGCTGGTATCGATGTGCGGGCACTTCTATGGGCTGAAGGAATTCCAGACATCCTCCAAAAATTGCATCCCTCCATTGTCGTTGCAGAAGGCTTGCCAGCCGCAATTCCAGGGACTGGACTAGGACGGTTCTACGTTCGAAGAGAAAACATTGTCCCTTTTGATGGATTCATTGATGCCTTTGGAATGGTACACCGCGTCTTCAGTCACTATCAAAATCACAAGCTCTTTATGACCCTTTATTTCCCCCAAATCGATAACTTGACACACAAATACGGACCCAATTCTCCTGAGTACAAAGCTGTATGTAACGCATTCCATCGACAACTCCATGCCTTCCTAGAAAGCCTCCCTCCATCTGAAGCAAAACGCACCACCATCATCTTATGTTCTGATCATGGTCAAAACCCGCTTCGAAAAAACCAAACAATTCTCCTTACTCAAGAACAACTTAAAGAAGTCAAGGGCACACTCAAAGCTCCACCAGGTCATTCTGGTCGTGTCACCCACTTCTATTGTCAATCTACCAGCAAGCGGCGAAAACTAAAACGATGGCTCATGGAACAAGTTGAAGACAAGGCACTAATTTATGACACTAAAAATCTAGACCACGCTCAGCTTCTTCCAGTTCAAAGTTCAAAACGAATAATCCAACGACTTGGGGACCTACTACTAATCGCCCGAAACGGGGCTAGCCTCAGAATCGAACGAGAAGATGAATCAGGCGAAACCTGGGGGCTTCTTCCCTATCAAGGGTTCTTCGCAGGTCACGGATCTCTAACTTTAGATGAGTTATTAACACCCTTTGCTGCGTTCAATGCTGCTTCATTTTGAAATGAATATCAATTGTTGTTAAGAATCTCTTCGAAAAGCTCACTGAGTGTATCAATATGTGCAAGCTCTTCGCACGTTTGCCTGATCAAGAATTAGTAATTTAACAACATATTTGGTGCCTAATTAGAAATACGAGAATACTCATCGGAATTTATAATTCGCGACAAAGTGAGAATGAAACTCCTATCATGGAGGGTTACTTAATGGAAACTCTTGATGCTATTGTTGTTGGTGCAGGTCCTGCAGGAAGTGCTGCCGCATATTCGCTGGCAAAAGCTGGTTTACAAGTAATGCTCGTGGAACGTTCCAAAACACCTGGAGAAAAAAATGTATCCGGAGGCGTTCTT
>JBHLNC010000380.1:0-2596 GCA_048937435.1 Promethearchaeota archaeon
TGGGGAGTTCTACCTCCACGGGCTTGACGCATCGTACGGAATCGTCGAAACATACCCATCATGCTCCCTCGTTCATCACGGATCCTGCGTCCTGTAACAGAGAGAAAGACATCATCTAAGGACGGTTTGTTCATTGTAACAGAAGCAAGCGCGATGCCCGCTTTATCAACTCTCTTAATAATTTCAGGTAAACGTTTACTCGCATCATCTACTAGCAGGTGAATATTTTGAAAACTCCGCATTAGTCCCCCATGTTCAGCCATCATTTTCATTGCCTCGGCCATCTTCTCTGGATCCTTCGGCATCGGCGGATGACCTCCGCCACCACCTCCACCTATTGCAGGCATCATCCCACCTCCCCCCTCACCCATACTTCGCATCATCTGCATCATGCTAGACATTCCCGCTTGACTGTTCTCACCAGATACTGGAATTGCACTCTTAACCCATTCAATTCCATTGAGGATGGGAAGCATTTTTTGAGCTTCCTCTGTTTCCTTGAAAGTTAGTCCAACTATGTCGCCTTCAAGTGTGGCTTTCAGATTATCAGGAGTGTCAAGTGCGACGATTTTCCCAAAATCAATAATCTGAATCCTATTGCAGAGATGATCGGCTTCTTCAGTATAGTGGGTAGTGAGAATAATTGTAACGTTATGTTCTTGATTGAGTTTTTGGATGTAGTCCCAGATGGCCCGACGGGTTTGGGGGTCAAGCCCTAGGGTTGGTTCGTCCAAGAACAGTACTTTGGGATAATGGAGGAGACCTCGGGCGATTTCAAGTCGACGTTTCATGCCACCACTATATGTTTTCACATACGCATCAGCACGGTCCATCAGTTGGACAACTTCAAGAATTTCAGCGATTCGCTCTTCGCGTTCTTTCTTACTCAGTCCATATAGTCGTCCATGAAAATCAAGGTTTTCTCGACCAGTTAATTCAGTGTCAAGAGTTGGATCCTGAAATACAAATCCAATACTTCGCCGGACCGAATCCGGGTTTTCATGAATATCAAATCCGTTGACGGTAGCTGTTCCGCTTGTGGGTCGTAAGATTGTTGCGAGCATATTGAGGGTCGTTGTTTTCCCTGCACCATTGGGTCCTAGAAATCCAAAGATTTCCCCCTCTTCCACTGTGAACGAAATCTTGTCCACAGCTGTCACCTCGCCGTTAAACACTTTGGTGAGTTCTTTCACTTCTATAATGCTAATCTTCTTCACTTCTCCTATTCCTTGGCTTTTTCACGGGATTCCTTCTTTAGATGCTGGATCTCTTTCTTCACGAGACGAATCGCCTGATTGATCATCTTTTCATGGTTTTCAAGAAGCTGTAGGCGGTTCTGAAGCAATGCGATGCCCTTTTGAGAATCTGATGCCGCAGTATCTGGAAGAAAAGTTATTTCATTCAGAAACAGTTTCGTGTGTTCTAACTTGGTTAATGCCTTATCCACATTGAATGCCGGTGGATGTGGAAAATGGGGTCCACAATGGTCACCAAGAATATTCCTCATGATAACGACAAAACGCGCATGCTGTAAAGCTGCGTTCTCCAAATCTGTTCGTCCTTTTGAGCGGAGCTTGTAAATGATTCGGTGCCGTCCTTCCTTGTCATCTTCCTTCTTGGTGATTAACCCATGCTCATACAGGTCATGGAGGATGGGATAAATTGTGCCCGGGGAGGGTCGCCAACCATCACTCGCCTCTGACATGGCATGAAGAATTTCATAACCGTACCTCGGTCTGTCAGCTAGCAGGGCGAGAATAATGCCACGCATATATCCCTTGCCTAGCTTCTTTACCGTGTGTTGATTGACGGATGATTGTTTGTTTTTACTTTGAGTCAAAGAAGACGCCTTGTTTTTATGTCGTTAATAGAAATATCGGAATCCGATAGTATCGTTTTCCGATATAAAATTTGTGGACGTCTTAATTTGAAAAGAAATTAAATTCTCACTCAAGGGGACAGTCAAAAGGTCCTGTTTCATTTAATAACAGTTCTACGTTCTTCTGCTGTGCCGAATCTGATAGGAATGATCGTAGTCGGTTTGTGACTTCTTTGGATGATGGAAAGTGTGTAGGTCCTGGAGTTTCTACATTAAACGATGCACTTGAAGCGGCGAAAAAGGCTGACCATAATGGACGCTTTGTGCGTTGAAATTCAATACTGAAACTGATAGCATAGACATCTCCACTGCCAGTATGATCAACAATAATAGCTGGAGGGAGTGCTGGAATCTCATATAACTGGTCATTGGAGTAGAGGAAGGAACCTTCTTGACCACGCGTAATGAGTATGAGGCCACAGCCCATTTCATGAGCTACTTTTGCTCCTTTTTCAAATGTCGACTGTTGAGTGAGATAGCAAATTTCATCAAGATCTGCTTTAAGAACATCAATGTCCTTTGCTACGGCAGGAAATGACTGCCACTGACTGGGCGAAATACGGTAATCTTGTTCTGATGTTCGCTTTCGCACATAGCCCTGGACATCGACTGAAACGTACGCTCCTCTTTGCTTCGCTTTGGTAATAATCGAGGATTCCACCTCTTGTAAAACGGGACTAATGTGCATCCATTGGGAATTCCAAAAGTGGGCTGGAA
>JBHLNC010000381.1:0-2575 GCA_048937435.1 Promethearchaeota archaeon
ACCAAAATAAAATCACACCCAAAGAGGTAGGAATGAACCTTGAATGGGGTGATCCCGAGCCTGTTATTTCATTAATACCCAAAATCGCACACCGGGAGGGATTCGGCGATATTCTAGCTGAGGGAACGCGGTCAATGGGTGAACGGTATGATGCAGCGGATTTTGCCGTTCATGTGAAAGGCTTAGAAGTGTCCTGCTGGGACCCGCGTGCTCTTTTCGGTATGGCAACCAGCTATGCTACAAGCCCTCGTGGTGGAACTCATCTTGATGGCGATATGTACATGGTTCTACAGGGACAAGTCATTATGGAGTTTGGAATTGACGCTGATGATCCTCAAACCGACGAGGGGATGGGTGAAGTTGCCGCCAAATCGCAAAGTTGGCGACAAGTTTCCAACTCGTTGATAATGTGTCAATTTCCAACCTATACAGTTGATGAAATCACACAATTCTACAATTTAGTTATTGGTGGTAAAACAACCCCACAAGAGTTACTACACATAGGGGATCGCATCATCACTTTGAAACGGCTCATTAACCTGAATCTTGGATTTAAATCTGAAGATGATCGGCTTCCTTCACTTCTCCTTCAACCACTTCCTGATGGAGGTACAAATGGCATGGTTCCCAATCTCGATAAACAACTCAATGACTACTACGCTTATCGAGACTGGGATCGAAAAACTGGATATCCATCAGCCGCTGCCCTTAAAAAAGTGGGACTCGCAGATTTAGAAAAGTAATGATTTGGTCATCTTAGTTGGCTGATGCAATGGAAAGTCTACGAAAACGGAACTCTGAATTGTTCACACTTCTAGATCGCGTCGCAACCACACAACATACCGAACTCCTTACTTCACTTCTCGACCAACTTGAATCCTATTCTTCCGGAGAACCGAAACTTCTTCTCATGCCCAACGCGTTCAGTCGTGTCAAGGAATATTCAGAGGCAGCGGTTGACATGGAAATGCGTGGGAAAACTCCTGAGCCCATCGATTTCGGAGGATACACTCTGGTTGTTAAACTCTCTTCGAAGGAGCCATTCGACACATTGTACCTCACTCGTCCTTTTTCGAACAAACTTAAGATTACCACGTTTTCCCATGAACCTCCCATTTTCCCCTTTGCGCTTTGGCTAACTCTCAACCCGAGTCATCCTGGAATCACTCCGGAAGGCTTCAATCCAAACGGCGCATTTGATATTCATCGTGGGCCTGCCCCGAAAATCCCTGCCAATGTAACGAAGCCTAATGATCTTATCACAACGGCTGTTCTCCTTCGTGAATCCTTGGAGACGCGGGCGCTTCACCCTCAAGACGAAGCAACACTTCGTCAACTGATTTCTTATCCCTTGGAACGCGAAGTTGGCAAACGCTTCTTCCCTCCCCTACAAGTCGTGCGTAGCGGTAGTGACGATATTCTCCGCCCTGAAACCTTCCTCCTCCGTCTTCCCACTGTACCCTTAATTGTGACCCAGGTAGCAGGGGATAATCAAACCATGATTCAATTGGAAACCGTACCTGCCTGGCCCACTGACTGGCAACCTGAAAATGCTTTTACCAGTGAAAGTCAACGGGTCGTGACCATTGGTGAAGGCACCAATTTTGATGTCTTTGCCTTGCTCACTCTTATGCGGGATATTGCCGAAGCCACTACCGCTACTGAAGATCTCTACTGGCCCATTGGTTAATCCGACTTGTCTGTACCACCAAAAAGTTTATGCCATTTTAGACCCTGCGACGGGATACCATACAAAGGTGAGTCGTAGTGGTTTTTTGTCCCATTGCCCGAGGTCCCTGTCAAGGTCGACACAATTGTCGATTATGGATCCGAGGTCGCCTCCTTAACACAGACTCTAAACTCCTCGCAGCCCAGCTAGCTCGATACGCAATCGACCAACCCACTGCTCGAGGAAATCCACAAAAACTCGCATCTAAACAATCTGAGGGTTTCTGGCGCGACAAAGGCATTCCTAATATTCATCGAGAAATCCTTATTGACCGCTACCTCAGAGCTAAAGTCAATGAAGTTGAAACACTAGCTGTTCAATGGTTGGAAAGCTCAGGATTTCACAAAGCCATTTTTGCAGAAAAGCTAGCCAAAGCTAAGGACTCGGATGAGCCCCATACACCACACTGCAAGTCCCCTCAGTAGACACCATGCACGGACCAATCGGATTTTCTGGCGTACACCCTGAACCGAACAACGGGCACTCTTCTGGACGAATAATCCCCCGTAATACCTCACCACACTTACATCCTGGTGGCATCTCAAATTTCTGTGGCTCAATTTCAATATTGAATCGCGTCCGGACATCAAAATTCATGTACTTCTCACGTAATGCAAGCCCCGATTCAGGAATTAGCCCGATTCCTCGCCATCGAGCATCAACTGGCTGAAACACCTGGTCAATCATCTCTCGGGCTTTCACATTGCCTTCATAGGTGACAGCTCGTGTATACTGGTTCTCAACTTCTCCCCGTCCCTCCTTCACTTGTCGTAAGAGCATAACCAGCCCTAATAACACGTCCAAGGGTTCAAAACCAGCCACCACTTGAGGAACTCTATATTGCTC
>JBHLNC010000382.1:0-2572 GCA_048937435.1 Promethearchaeota archaeon
CCCCCGAACTGCACTTACTATTGCTGAGTACCTAGCCTTTGAACAAAACATGCACGTTCTGGTTATTCTCACAGACATGCTCAACTATGCCAACGCCTTACGTGAAATCTCAGCAGCCCGAGAAGAGGTGCCTGGACGCAGAGGATACCCAGGCTACTTGTACACTGATCTAGCTTCAATATATGAACGCGCAGGCCGTATCATTGGTCGTAAAGGCACAATTACTCAGATGCCCATCCTCACCATGCCTGGTGATGACATTACCCACCCTGTAGCTGACCTCACTGGATATATCACCGAGGGGCAACTCATTACCAGCCGAGCCCTTCATAACAAAGGGCTCTACCCTCCCATTGATCCTGCACCCAGTCTAAGTCGGCTAATGAAAGAAGGAATTGGCGAAGGCCACACACGAGCAGACCACAACGAGGTTCAAGCGCAATTATATTATGCCGCCAGTGAAGGGTCGGATCTCCGAGATCTCGTTGCTGTAGTAGGTGAAGGCGCCCTCTCCGATCGAGACCGGGTTTATTTGAATTTCATCGAAAGGTTTGAGGCAGGATTTCTCAACCAGGGTGAATTTGAAGAACGAACCATTGAACAAACGTTAGATTTGGGTTGGGAAATGCTCTCAGTATTCCCTGAACGCGAGCTCAAGCGAATAGACCCTGAAACCATTGAGAAAGCAAAAACTCAGCAACTGTATCGATTTTCACCACCCGCTGGTGAAAGTAATTAACCACTTTACATTGCTAGGTTTTAGAAACCATTATAGGTCATTTCTTCTACTCTTGAAAACGTCTCTTGCAACCGTGGTCTAGTGGTCAGGATTTAGGCCTAGTACTCAAACCCTTACGCCTCATTTTAGGAGAAACGTGAGGTTCTTTCACATCACTTTGTGATGGACCGTTACTAGGAATGACGATCTTCCCTCTGGATATATTGTCTCTACCCAGACTGTTTTCTGATGAACTCCTTGTTCTCCAACTTTCCATCCTATTGATTTTATAGGGTTGGTTGGAGTGCTTGAAGTTCGTCCCTTGATGGGAGGGTAGGCTTCCCAGCTTTCTCCAAAGGCGCCATGCATGTACCCGACAATTGGGTTTATGCTCTCTAACCTCTCCTCCTTCCAATGGTTCGAGGACTAGAGTCTTGAGCTTTCGGAGATGTTCTGTGAAGCCCTGTCCCCGCCGCGCAATTACTAGGGCAGCGGATTGATGGCCCGTAAGATGATAATATGGGGAATATTTCCAGCGCCCAATGATGGAAGTATATGCAGGATTGATTATTCGAATCTGTGCACCTTCTCTTTCAGCACGTCGTTTAAGAGCTTCAGAAAATTTTCGATAAGTGAATAGATGTTGATTTGACTGACCTTGAGTCACTTTTCGTAGATTCTCAATAACTAACCCCCGTTTCCAATACTTCGCATAACTAACTATGCGTTTAACCAGATTTCCAATTAGCCACTCCCGTTTTCCTTTTCGAGCACAGGTTAACGATTGGCAGCATATTGTTCGCTGTGCCTTCAATTGTCCTTGGTCGTTGGTCACTGCCAAATCGACTGTATTGTGATTGAAATCAACACCAACCGCTCCTAATCTAAAACCAACCCCATTATCAAAGTCTTCTCTTCGATGAACACGCAATTCATACGAATCATTTTTTCTAAGTATTCGAACTCCATAAGGTACTGAGCCACTGACGATCTCTTCCACATGTTTGGGGAGATAAGCAGGTATTTTAATCCAAATTCGATTACCTGTATTCACACGAATAAACAATTGTCCATTAATTTCCACGAATCGCAGGTTAAGATTTCCTTTTTTAGATATGTCGCCCCTTGAAAGAAGTTGATTATTTCTTAGCCGCTTCCATTCATCAGATGTTAACGTTCCTTGCTCCCTTCGCTTGAGATTCTTTCGACCACCGAATACTACCTTCTCAACAGAATTAATTATACCGATTTTTTCTAACTTCAGTGCTGCTTCGTAGTTGACCAGCGCTCTGAAATAGCCATCTCTACGATAACGGGAGTTCAATTCAGGATACAATTCTTTTAGATAACTTTCTATTTCGGATTTGGTTTTTCCTTCACAAATACGTTTGTAAGCAGAACGCATACACGATGATTGGTATTTCATTAGGATGTCGATTTTCCCAGCTTCTTCTTTTGAAGGAAATATTCTACCGCACACGGTAACTTGCATTTTTATGTTATACCCCAAGATAACAGATGACTTACATCAGTTTTCTCCTCAATCCTAACAAAAAACCCCACAGATAATTTACTAATCTTATTAACAAACCACCAAAATTGTTTTATTTCGACTTGATACTTTTTCAACTAAGAACCCACGCGGCTTTGGTCTAGTGGTTATGACCCAGGCCTCCCACGCCTGAGACCCGGGTTCGAAAGCACGACCTGCTTTATGCAGTCACCGAAATTCCCGGAAGCCGCACCATTCTTTTTTAATGCCCAAGGCATAAAAGGCAAGAAAACCTGATTTTAGCTGGAGAATGGCTGTGAAGACCTGACCCTTACGACCTATAGAGCCCTATAGGAATGACA
>JBHLNC010000383.1:0-2569 GCA_048937435.1 Promethearchaeota archaeon
CTCTGGGAATTATGATAGGCGTAGCCCTTGTTCTTTCAATGCCTTACCTTCTGTTGTTTCCGCTAGATTATCTTCGAGTAGCGACAGCAGGCATGGGATCCTACTGGTTTTATGATGTTCCTCCTGCAGCCACTCATCCCGTACCCGTCTCTGCCCTTGCTGTTTTTTGGCCAGAACCTTTCAAATTTATCGTTATCGCCGCTGTGTTCAATGGTATTCCGTGGGCAGTATCTCTGGGTCTTCTTTGGTTACTGGCTTACCTTATTCCTGAACAGCCAGCACAACGGTATCGAGGGCAAGTCGTATTTCTGGCAGTACTTCTTTCGTTGTCGTTACATATCTTCTGGGCTCGGGGAATCTACAAGTACTATCTCATTGCTATGTTACCATTCCTCATCTTGTTTGGGGCAGTCTTACGGGGACCACTGATCCCATCTCAGTCACTGAGCTGTCCTTTTTCCTCCAGATTGCAGCAACGCTTCCAAAGTCTCCAAGTACTGTTCACGAAGGTGAGAATCCAATTTCGTGATCTTGGAGTGGCTATTGTAAATAATGTAGATATTTGGTGGTTTGTCATTGTTGGACTAGCGAGTATTGGAATCTTTGTGGTGCATCGTTTCTATACTCATCTCATTCTGCTCTCGTTGTTTTTAACACTCTTCATCTATGGCTTATACCATTACTATTGGCGGAAACGTCAGCGGGAAAAGAATGTCTCTGGGGAACCCCAGTCTTCATCTGTTCTGAATATAGATAACCATCGTCCTTCTAGGTCGGAATAGAAAGGATTGGCTTAATGCATGCTTTATTCAGTTGTTTTTGTCCCACATCTCGGACAATAGGCTTCAAACGGTTCGAGGAGTTGTTTCCCACATTGGGGGCAATACTGCGGTTTTGAATGTACAGAGTGGTCACCAGGTGCGGGTGGTTCTTCACGTCCTTGAAAGCCCCAACAGAAAAGCGGTGGGAAAAACAAGAAGATGAGTAGGGGAAAGCCAGGGATAATGAACCATAAATAGATCATGAGGACTGAGAGGAGAATGCTGATGACGCTTATCAGATGCCAACGATTCACTTTTCTTGCTCCGTTCAACCGGTGTTTTTAATTTTAGATCTGGTCAGGTAATTCTTCGGCATGTTCCACGATTTTCTTGATAATATATTGGGATTTTCGAATTGCGTCTTTGGCACTAAACTCAGTATATTGAATTTCTTCGTGGGCGATTGGGGTTTTTCGTTTACCTTTGAGTTTCTCTTTCAATTCTTCGAGAAGGTGTTCTGTTTCACGAAGAGAACTGATGGCTTCTGTCGAAGCCCCGATCACAAGTTGTGCCAGTTCTTTTGCTGGAGGAATGCCCTGTACCTTCGAGAGCTGACTTCGGACTTCGATGAAATACTTCTTGATCTCGGATAACACGGTTCTAAGGTTGCTCACTGCATCAATCATTGCTGGGAGTTGATCGGAGCTTGTAAGGTTTTGAATTTCAGCGAATTCAGTTTCAAATTGATTGACCGTGGATTCGAGTTGGTCCTGCAAATGGAGCACATGGTCGTGACTCATGATATTATCTACTCATTTTACATTCTTAACTTTCTGGATATCAATAAGGTCAAAGCTCTTGAGGATGTTTACAAGTCTATCAACTGTGTTGATGTCCGCAGTGTCTCCGAATTCTGCTTCAAGAGCTGTTAATATTTCGTAGAGTGTGCGGTGGCCATCCATAAAATTAGCTAATTCGGTAAGCACTTCTCCTATGCTGGGTTTGTTGGGTGCCCAGGCTTCTTGGTGAGAGCGGATCCATTCAGTATCTTCTGGGGTGGTGTGGCGCATGAGTTCAGATAAGTAAAGGGGTCCTTGGAATTTTCGCCGTGGAAGGAGTGTTTTTGCTTCGCGTTCCTTTTTTCGGAGGACAAGACGCTTTAGCGGTGCATATCCGATGGATCGTGAGAGGAGGTCTTCGACTTGTCGCAGTTTTCGAATTTCCTCTTGGCGTTCTTGGGCTAGATCGTCAACCATGGTGTCGATGAATTGAGCGAGTTCAGAATCATGGGGGCTTAGGACTCTGACACTCTGGAGGGCGGCGCTTTCTCTATGAGTGATCTGACGTATGCTTTCCATCGCTTTTCGTAAAGTACGGGCAAGTTGGGTGCCCTGATCGGTTTTCGAAATCGCTTCAATAGCATCATGGACATAGCGTTGAGTGGTTTGAGTA
This sequence comes from Promethearchaeota archaeon, assembly GCA_048937435.1. GTDB lineage: Archaea > Asgardarchaeota > Hermodarchaeia > Hermodarchaeales > Hermodarchaeaceae > Hermodarchaeum. The sequence continues at coordinate 2,214 of JBHLNC010000383.1, forward strand.
ATTCTGGTGTGCGCATTTGCATGGACTTGTGTGGCTATGAACATCGCATCATCGGATTCTGCATACGCCTGGGCTAGGAGTGTCATAAGAACAGCATAGCCCACTCGTTTGAGTTGAGTTGCATCACATTTATCAACAGTATCGAGGCTGCTATGATAAAACGAGTCAGGCCAATGGTTTAGCATAGGACAGGGAACACCAACTGTTGAATCGACAAACATGACGTGATCGCTACCTCCTCCAAACCCTTTTGTTTCGTAATGGAACGGCTGGGTGCTTCCATCAGGGGCAAGTAATCTGGGTTCGCTTCCAGCGGCTTCTAAATGGTAATCAAGTAGATCATTGATGAAACTTGG
>JBHLNC010000001.1:0-41981 GCA_048937435.1 Promethearchaeota archaeon
GGAGGGGGGCATTACTAAATCGGGTGGTGATCCAGGAATGAACACTAAATCTTTAGAACCAAGTAGACTAGGAATAGAACGGATGAGTCCTTCGGTATATGGATGCAGTAGCTCTTTGAATATGGTTTTGACATCTGCAAGTTCTACGATTTGTCCAGCATACATGATGGCGACGCGATCACAGGCTTCTGCGATAGTTGCCAAATCATTTGTAATGAGGATGATTGAAAGTCGTAGGTATTCTTGAAGATTTTTGAGAAGTCGGAGGAGTTGCACTGCTACTGTAATATCAAGGTTGGCGGTGGGTTCGTCAGCGATGAGGATTTTTGGATTAGCGACAAGGGCTAGTGCAATCATTATCCGTTGTGTCATACCTGGAGTGAATTCATGTGGATAGTTATTGGAAAAGGTGGGATCGATGCCGACGACTTCTAAGAGTTCTTCCATTAGTTTCCGAGCATCGTTATTGGTTGTGTCTTCGTGAAGCATGATTGCTTCCACAATTTGGTCGCCCACCCTCAACACGGGATTGAGAGCGCTTCTTGGGTTCTGGAAAATCATTGAGATTTCTTCCCAACGAATCTTCTGTAACTCAGCAGGGGATTTCTGAGTGAGGTTCTCACCATCAAGGACAACAGATCCGTCCACAATCCGCCCTGGCTCAGGAAGGAGGTTAAGGAGGGCATAGGCCGTAGTGGATTTTCCACAGCCAGATTCACCTGCAAGGCCAAGAATTTCTCCTCGCTGCAAGTCGAAGGTGATGTTGTCAACAGCTTTGACAGTACCACGTTCACTGAAAATGTAGACTTTGAGATTTTTTACTTCCAGTACTGCCATCTGTTTCCACTTTTACATATTATCTTCGTACTTGGTCTGGTGAATTAAGAACTTCATCGATTGCGTAACCAACGAGTGTAAAGGCTAATGCGAGAAAGAGGATGCATAAGCCGGGAAAGAGGACGTACCACCATGCGCCAATGTAGGTAGCACCTGATTGAAAAGCATGCATTAACATTCGACCCCAACTCATATCATCTGGATGAGTTAAACCCAAAAATGCTAGACCTGCTTCAGCCAGTAGTGCCCCGGCAGCAGCTAAAATGAATTGAGCGAAGAGAATAGGAATGACCATAGGAAGTATATGTTTGGATAGAATGTAGAAATCGCTTGCTCCGATTGCCCGAGCGGCATCGACATATGCTCGTCGTTTTTCTGTGATGACTTTGGATCGCACTATTCTTGCTGTACTTGTCCACCCAATTAGCGCAATTATCCAGACAATATTCCACCACCGGGGTTGGAGAATGGCTGCTAATACAATCATCAAGGCAAGTCCCGGAATAATTAAGAAGAAATCAGTTAGTCGTGATAAGATTTCGTCCGTTATTCCACCATAATAGCCAGCAATTAGTCCAACAACAAGCCCTGAAACGGTGGCAATTAATGCCGCGATAATGGCAACTCTAAAAGCATTCTGTGAGCCCCAGAGTAGTTGTGCCCAGATGTCTTCCCCTGATTGACCTGCTCCAAGAAAACCATGATAATTCCCTACAATCTCTAGGGTGCAATCATCAAGGAAAATAATGAAAGAGGGCGTATCCTCTGGTGTTGGATCGGTAATAAGAATTCGAAGGCGTATCCACAGTGTTCCACGCCGATCGAAAGTATTTGTAATCATAAAATCGTTCCAAGCCCATTCGGGAGAGGAGGTCCAATCACGGTTTTCGCTGATGGCATCACTGCGAAGTATCTCTTCGGTCCACCCATTCACTTCAACGTAACATTCTTGAATTATGTTAATTTTGGCATCACCCCAGGCAGTTAGATTTTCAATTTTGTAATTATACCGTAGATAAGCTGTTTTAGGGCGGTCATAGTAGTCCCAGGTGATGTTAGTTTGTATCCAGCCTGATGATGAAACATAATATGATGAATTATCTGTGTCGATATAGTAGAATCGGAAGCTTCCAGGGCCTGTTAGGTAGCTCCCATCTTGTGTTGTGTGTTGCCCTTCCATTTGGGGATTGGGGGTTGTGTACGTGTATGAGTTTTCGATGCTGCATTGGAGGTCATCAAGGTGGATCCTAATGTAGGGGGTGTTTTCAGCAACGGAATTTTGAAAAACGAAATGGAATCGTAGGGTCATATTTCCTGTTGTGATGAATGTGGAGCTAATATCTTCAGAAGGCATATTCTTTGTCCTAGCATACCATCCGAAAGTTCCTGATGTTTGGTACGTTCTGGAAAAGATTTCTATTGGTTGGCCACTCGAATTCATGATTTCCAGGCTGAAAATTACATTAGCGGCGGGAAGGGCAACGTAAGTATTATCGATAACGAATTTGATGCTGTATGACACAAATACCTTGGATGGGTAAAGGCTAGCCAACCCAGGGGAATACCGATCAGTATCGAAGGTGAAGTTGTGATCAAAATAGGCATCGGTACGTCCATAATCAAGATCATCGCGTAAATCATAATATTGAATTGTATAGCAACCGGGGCCACTCCCATCAACAAGATCAGAACCCGTTGTTGATCTGTAAAAAGCATCCGTAACTGATACTCCATCTCCAACTGCCGAAAACACCCAATCATCGGCATTCTCATTGAAATGAGAATTATTTACCACGGTATATCCGATGCCTTCAACTGACTCATTGTAACGCCATCCATCTGCATCGTTGTTGAAATGCCAATTTGCTAGCGGATGGATTGATTGAAACCCAGTTGGATGTAGCGGGAGTAACCAGGTGGGAAACGCTAGAGCTGGTGCAAACCCAGGACCAGGCCAAGGTACGATTAGTGGTGCAAGCAGGGCAATAGCCAAGAAAAAGAGAATGATAATGAGACCCACCATCCCCTTACGGTTCTTTCGATACTTCTTCCAGAATCCAGAGAACCGCTGCCGATATTCTTCCCTTCTTGTCATGCTTTACACCGTTTTCAATCAAATCTGACACGTGGATCTAGATAACCGTAGAGAAGATCAGCGATGAAGTTGGCAATGATAACTGCAATTGCAAGAATGAAGAAAATAGCTTGTAGAACGGGATAATCTCGAGCCTGGATAGAATCGAAAATGAGTCGTCCAACACCATACCAATCAAAGACAGTCTCGGTGAGCGTTGCACCGGTTATGAGAAACCCAAAGGTTAACGCAATCATAGAGACTAAGGGAAGAATCGCATTCCGCATAGCGTGCTTATACAGAACAGCGTTTTCGTTCACGCCTTTTGCACGGGCTGTGAGGATAAAATCCTCTGACATGACTTCGACGAGTGTGTTCCGCGTCACCAGCATGTAAGCCCCAAAGGAAACAAGAGCGAGAGTAAATGCTGGCAAAACAAGATGATGGGCGACAGACAAAGCATACAGGAGGGGATCTTCTGGGGCAGGTGAATGGACGGTACCTCTCTTTGGGAAGAGTGGAAGGTAGGTGGCAAAAAGCAGTATGAAAATCATCCCTAACCAAAAGGAAGGTGTTGAATAGAAGGCAAGAGTCGTCGTAACCAGGCCTTTGTCCACTTTGCTATCCCGTCGAGTAGCAGCAACGATACCAGCAACGATGCCGAGGATTATGGTAATAACAGCGGCAGTACCGGTCAACAGGAGAGTATTAGGAAGGCGGGCCGCAATGGTTTCAATGACTGGTCGACTTTCTACGAACGAGTAGCCATAATTGAAAGTGAACATGTTGATAATATATTGACCAAATTGCACGAAGAGGGGCTGATCTAATCCCCAAAGCATTCGGAGTTGTTCGGCGCGTTGGGGATCAAAAGAATCACCGATGATAATTGAGGATGCGTCACCAGGCATTAAGCGGAAAACGAAGAAACTAAAGATGACGACAGCAATGACTAACATGAAGCTATTGATGGTTCGTCGTATCACGAACTCGCGAAAGCCCACCAGTAATGCCTCCAGTTTTACAGAGCACGCCGTTGGCACTCCTGTTACCGTTTATTATAAGCTTTGCTTTGCATGCAAGAGCAATTGGAGCTATGGGAAGTGATACTAGGGTTGGGGAATTCGGATAAGAGTCATAACCCAGAATCCGAGAATTATTGCCACGAACATTCCAATCATGAAGATAAGCTGTCCTAGTACCAACAGAGGAAAATTCGTGGGAGAATAGATGGCTACTACACCCCAAATTATGCCACCAATTATCATGAGGAGAATTGGAATAAGAAAAATCCGTAAGTTAATCTTCTTTAGTGGTGATCCCTTCGGTTTCTGTGATTCTTGAACACGGAACTGGTTATGAAAAGAGAATCGTGGAACGTATCTACAAACCATTTCGTTCACCTATTCAGCCCTTTAAAACTAGGAGGGGAGGAGAAAAAAGCTCCTTTTTCAGCATGATGCCCTCAATTCACCCATTTCTAAGTCGAAAACCTGAAGGAATAAAGGTAATACCATCCCACGATTATACCCTTGAGTGTTGAAATGACCATGCTGCCACAAGGTCGAAGTAAGGAATCGGTTCGAATTGGCATTGATGTCGGTGGAACCTTCACCGACGTATTGCTAATTGATTCTACTGGGAAACGGTGGCATGTCAAGGTTCGATCTACTCCAGAGGATTCTTCGAAAGGGGTTCTCAATGGCTTAATGAAGATTCTAAATCTTGCCAAGATAAAGCCAGATGCAGTTCGATATCTCTTACATGGAACAACAGTTGCCACAAATGCAGTATTACAACGGAAAGGTGCTAAAATCAGTTTAATAGTCACAAAAGGTTTTGAAGATATTTTAGAAATTGGACGACAACAACGACCAACACTTTATGATCTGTTTGTGAAACGAGTTACACCGCTAGTTCCACGCGACCGGATTTTTGGCGTTGAAGAACGCATTGAAGCAGATGGTGCCATCCATACACCCCTTGCTGAGAAAGAATTGAAAAAGACCCTCAAGAGGGCGGTACGAAACGTAGAAGGTTTGGCTGTATGCCTCCTCTTTGCGTATCAGAATCCTATCCATGAACAACAACTACTTTCCCAATTAGAAGACATTAACTCAGAGTTACCCGTCTCTATTTCATCAGAAGTTCTACCAGAATATCGAGAATACGAACGAATGTCAACCACTGTATTGAACGCCTATGTGACCCCCGTGTTAACTCGGTATCTTCGACGTTTGGATGGAGCTCTAACAGATGTGGGGATCAAGACTCCACTATTAGTTATGCAAAGCCATGGTGGTGTGTTACAATCACGGCTAGCTGGAACTCAAGCAGCGCGACTACTCTTCAGTGGGTTAGCGGGTGGAACTTTGGGAGGAAGATATACAGGTCAGGTCATGAACCATGATAATATTATCACCTTTGACATGGGAGGAACCAGTACTGATGTCGCGCTAATTTCAAATGCTAGAATCCGAGAAACCACTGAGGGACAGATTGGAGGATTACCCTGTCGGGTGCCAATGACTGATGTGGAAACTGTTGGTGCGGGTGGAGGAAGTATTGCTTGGATTGATGAGGGAGGAATTTTACGAGTTGGACCGCAGAGTGCAGGTGCAGACCCAGGTCCCGCTGCATATGGAACTGGAGGACAAGAGCCGACAGTTACTGATGCGAACCTTCTTCTTGGGCGATTGAATCCTGATTACTTTCTGGGTGGTGAGCTTTTGTTACATTCGGAGTTTGCCAAGCAGTCCATTCAAGGGTTGGTTGACAAGTTGTCCTTATCATTGGAGAGATGTGCCTTTGGTATTGTTCGAGTCGTCAATGCAAATATGGAACGAGCCATTCGGGTGGTTTCCATTCAACGCGGATTTGATCCACGAGACTTTGCACTGGTTGCATTTGGTGGAGCGGGACCAATGCATGCGTGGGCGTTAGCGAAGAATTTAGGTATTCCACGCGTTCTTGTTCCCATGGCACCCGGACTTCATTCGGCTTTAGGATTATTAGCTACGAATCTTCGTTGTGATCAAAGCCAAACGGTGTTGGAATCTACTATCTCGCCCGATTTCAAACGTATCCAGAAAGTCTACAAACAACTGGAAATACAACTACGAGATTTACTCCGAGAGCAAGGTGTCCCGCAGAAATCGATTTCGATTCAACGTTTCACTGATCTCCGATATGAAGGACAAGCTTACGAAATTACTTTACAGGTTCCAAATGGTCAAGTTTCAAAGGCGTGGATGCAGGAGCTAGTAAATGCCTTTCATAGCCGCCATGAGCAGCAATATGGTTTTGCAGCAACCGAAGCCCCTGTTACAATAGTGAATCTTCGAGTTATTGCCGTTGGCCCAATGCCTTCATTGAAACCGGCTGATATAGAAATTCAGAAAGATTCCTCACCTACACCTCATATGAGTCGCCCAGTGTTCTTTGAAGAAGTGGAAGGGATTATTGATACACCAATTTTTGAACGGACAGTGTTGGGACAAGGTGCTGTGATTAGTGGTCCAGCCATTATCGAGCAATTAGATTCAACTACGGTTGTTCATCCTAAGACTCGAGCTGTTGTAAGCCGAGGGGGTAATTTGGTATTAGAGGCGATATCATGAAAACCGACCCAGTATCCTTTGAGGTGTTACGTAACGCATTCATTTCTGTAGCTGAGGAAATGGGGGCTGCGTTAGTTCGAACAGCGTATTCACCAAACATCAAGGAACGTCGTGATTGCTCAGCAGCTGTGTTTGATGTGCAAGGTGAAATGGTCAGCCAGGCTGAACATATTCCTGTCCATTTGGGGGCAATGCCTAAATCGGTGAAGGCCGCAATCGATGTCTACCCGATTAAGCGGTGGGAAAAGGGAGATGTTGTTATTCTTAACGACCCTTATGAAGGGGGAACCCATCTCCCAGATATTACCCTAATTTCACCTGTTTTATACAAGGAAGAGGTTGCAGGATTTGTCGCAAATCGAGCACATCACGCGGATGTGGGAGGCTCTGTCCCAGGGTCTATGCCTGGTGGAGCCACAGAAATCTACCAAGAAGGCCTCAGAATCCCGCCCACAAAGCTAGTTGAAGACGGTAGGGTGAATCAAGGGCTTTGGCGGATTATCCTGGCAAATGTTCGAACCCCAATCGAACGGCAAGGTGACTTACGAGCCCAATTAGCCGCTAATGCAACAGGCGTCACTCGTTTCGAATCTATTCTTCAAAAATATTCACGTTCAACAATCTTTACTTTCCTAACTGATTTGCATGACTACTCGAGCAATCGGATGTTACAACAACTCCAGCAAATGCCCAAGGGGAAATACGCATTCACCGACTACATGGACAATGATGGCATCACGTCAGAACCAGTAAGCCTTACTGTTCAAGTCACCATAAAACAGAATCAAATAATCTTTGACTTTACTGGAAGCGATCCTCAAACTCAAGGTAATATCAATGCACCTTTTGCTGTTACCCTCTCTTGTTCATATTACGTGCTACGATGCGTTACAGATCCTACTATTCCGGTGAATGCGGGTTGTTATGCACCCCTTAAAGTCATAGCGCCATTAGGGACCGTTCTCAATCCACGTCCTCCTGCAGCAGTGTCAGCAGGCAATGTTGAGACTTCACAGCGAATCGTTGACGTGCTTCTTGGGGCATTAAAAGAAGCACTCCCAGATCGTATTCCTGCAGCCAGCCAGGGCACAATGAACAACCTCATTATAGGGGGAACCATTCCTGGAACTACACGGGCTTTCACTTTTTATGAAACAATCGCTGGAGGACTCGGCGCACGTCCGAAATCTGATGGCATTGATGGAATTCACAGCCATATGACAAATACTGCAAATACGCCCATTGAAGCACTGGAGAGTGCTTATCCCCTTCGTGTTCGTTGCTACAAGCTCATTCTGAAAAGTGGAGGTGAGGGGCGGTATCGGGGTGGTGAAGGTATCCAAAGGGATATTGAAATCCTCTCCGACCAGGCTGTTGTATCCATTCAGAGTGATCGTCGTCACTTTGCCCCTTGGGGGCTTCGTGGTGGTCAACCGGCGCGTCCTGGAAGAAACCGCCACTGGAATGGAACTCAATGGCAAGAGCTACCTGGCAAAATTACATTTACTGCAAGGAAGGGAGATGTCATAAGCATCCAAACCCCAGGCGGTGGGGGTTATGGAACTTCCAAAGAAAAGAAACGGGATTAGAGTATTCCATGAAGAACAAGGGCATTCAGGTAAAACACTGCCCCAAATAAAATTAAAAGGGCTCCGAAAAATGCGTTAAGAACTCGATATCCATTGGTTCCGATTAATCTTGTTCCTTTGTTAGTAAGCCAAGCGGTTCCCATAAGCCAGACATAGTCGATCCATACATGGCTAAGAAACATGATTATTACTCCTGCTAGGGCTGCGAAAAGGAGTGCATCAAGTATAATTTTGGCTCCGACGGTGAACCACCAGACAATGAAAAATGGATTTAACGCTGAAAATAGGAGACCTACAAGAATTGGATGCCGCGTTGGTTTATCCTTAGCCAAGTCGATCCCTTCACCGTCATCGAGAGTTTTGATTGCTTCTCGAACTTGCAAGCCACCAAAGATTATGAGAACACTGCCTCCAACAATCGCAAGCCCTACATGAAAACCAGGAATGAAAAAGAGGAAACTAAGTCCAAATGCGATGAGAAGAATGACTGGAAGCTCGACAAAGGTGTGACCTATCGAGAGCCAAAATCCTCCCTTCCACCCCCACCGAGGAGCATTGGACAGATTAGTAAATAGGAGTGGACCGGGGGAGAGGGCGCCACTCAAGGAAATTAGAATCACAGAGAAAAGGAAGAAAACGAAGGGAGTCAAAGATTAACCTCGTGATGTTTTGGTTTCAACTTTAATGAGTCCGTGTAGTTAATTAGTCTAGCGTGTCCATTATGGCAATTTCTTCCTCTTCATGAGGAATAGGAGGCAGTCGAGTTTTGTGTTCTGGTTCTTTCACGGTCAACCCAAAGATGAAGATTCCGATTATGACAAGACCTGCAGAGATGTAGAATGTATCGATAATAGCTTGTAGTTGAGCAACTTCAAGAGGATGTCCAAAGTTCAAATAGAGGTTTTGCTGCCACGTAGCATACGTTCCACCAACAGCTGTTGGAGAAGAACCGAAAGATAGGGTCCAGACAGCGTTATAAGTCCCGAATAACTCCCCACGTTGAGCTTCAGGTATCATATCAGCAACAAGAGCGTATGAGACTGTATGAGCCGATGGTCGAACAATGCCATTCACGGCATTGACTACTAACATCCCCAGCAGAGTATTTACAAAACCATAGAGTGCAGATGTGATTGCTTGAACAATCATGACTCCGACTAATACAGGTTTCCGACCAATTCGATCGCCAAGAATTCCAGCGACCGGTGCTGCAACAAGACCAGCAGCAGAATTCACATTTCGGACCAAGCTGATTTCAATTGAATTAAGATTAAGACCCAATCGGAGGTAGAAGGTGAATAAGGAAAGATAGCAGGTCCACCCTACGATGATAAATGACCAAACGCCAAGAAAAATAAGATAATTTCGAGGATAACGATCCCTCCAACTTGGTTTTATTTCGGAACTCGCGGTTTGGTGATAAAGATTTTCTGTACTCGATGGAGTTGAAATCTCTGGAACGGAAACAATAAGGACAAGGACGCTACCAAACATGATTCCTGCAGCTAGTGGAAAGGCCCAATGAAATCCCGCAGCAGGGACTGGGAAATCGTAGATAAATCCCATTATTGCTGCTCCGAAAATTCGTCCTCCTACACCGATGGAATTTATTCGCCCCATTAGGGTTGATCGTTCGGTAGGACTGGATAGATCAGCGAAGAGGGCAGACCACCCAGTATTCGACATGGACCATATGGCTTCAATCATGGTTAATCCGAGGATAATTGTCCAGATAGTAATGTTTGTCCAGATGACTAGGTAGCCAACTCCCGCAAAGATCTCTCCGACTACAATTAGCAATCTTCGTCGATGTATTCGATCGCTTAATCGTCCCCATACGAAGGCTTGCATTGAACTGTTAGCTAGCATTGGTAATGTGATAACGAGTCCAAGTTGGATGAAGTTCGCACCAAGAGCTTCTGCCATGAAGAGAGTTAGAAACGTGTAGAATATGGCCCGACGGGAATTAACCATAAATTGAAAGGAGCCCATGCCAATCTGGATTTTTGTCCGCATGATCTAGACCCACAAAAAACGCTTATTCAATAAGACAACGGAGAAAGGTAAAGGAGCGGTGTTACGCTCAATAGATTTTCCTAGTTAGTATTTGAAGAAGCCTTCTTTGACCTTCATCCCTAACTTGCCTTTTTGCACCATTTCCTTGAGGAGCGGATGGGGTGCATAAAATTCGCTATATTCCTTTGCAACGAATTCCAGTTTTTCAACCACTGCATCAATGCCTAGCGAATCAGCGAGTTCCAGGGTGCCGACTGGTTGGTTGAAACCGAGTTTCATTGTTTTATCGATATCAGTAGGTGATGCCACACCGTCTGCAACTAGTTCAGCAGCCCGATTGATGCCTACAACGACGACGAGTTGAGGATCAAACCTGTCGGCTAATTCTTGGGACCACACTGTTGGGCGTTGCCAGCGATTACCAGGATGTTCATAGAAACCTTTTCCAGTTTTGGCGCCTAGTTCACCTTTCTTAATCTTCTCTTCGATGCATTTAGCCATTCTCATTCCAGGAATTCGCGTTGTCATGAATTTCAAGACATTATACACAACATCAATTCCAACGAAGTCCAACAGGCCAAAGGTGCCCATTGGAAGCCCCAATTTCATGGTTGTGGCTGAGTCAATTTCTTCAGGTGTGAACCTTCCAGAATCTATGAGTTGTCCAACAAAATTTAATGGGAACATTTGAATGCCATTTGCGATGAAGCCAGGAACGTCCTTGTTACACATGACTGGTTCTTTACCCATTTTTTCTGTCAAGGCATAGATGACTTTGGCAGCTTTGTCTGATGTTTTTTCGCCTTTGATTATCTCGACAATATTCATCCTGACGACTGGTGAGAAAAAGTGCATTCCAACCACTTTCTCAGGATGTTTTGTAGCTGTAGCAATGTCCGTGATAGGCAGTGAACTGGTATTGGTAGCCAGAATAGCATTCTTAGGAGCCTTTGCTTCGATATCAGCAAACACTTCCTGTTTGAGGGATAAAATTTCTGGGATAGCCTCAACAATAATATCGGCATTCTTGACCGCTGCATCACGATCAGTAGTTGTTGAAATCCGTTTGAGAGTAACATCGTGATCTTCTTGAGAGATTCTCCCTTTTTCTAGGAATTTTCCAAGGCTCCATTTGATATCTCCTAAACCTTTCTGTACGAATTCATCTTTGATATCAACCATAATTACATCGTATCCCGCTTGGGCGAAACTTTGAGTGATACCATGACCCATCAATCCAGCACCCAAAACAGTGACGTTTTTCACATCTTCAGCCTTCATATCAATCACCATGAGTAAAGGAATTCAAACATATGATATAGGGTCAGTGTGTTGAGGGGACTCTTAAAACTTAATGTTCGTTAATTGCACAATCACATTACAGTAATCCAAGTAATCCAAAGATGAAATTCCGAGTAGGTTCGTAGAGGAAGAGGATTAGTAAGAGGATGACGATGAACAGAGCCCCATAGACGATTTTGACCTTATGCTTACCCCAGAACCCGGTATGTAACTTATGCATATGCTCAGTGCTCTGCCGGTACCGGGCAAACATCCACGGTAACTGGTCAGCAAAATCACCAACGGTCTTCCCTTCTGGAAAATAAGGAGCTAAAGGCTGATGTATTGGTGCACCGTCTTTCGCTGTTAGTGGTTCGGGGGTGTTCCAGTTAAACAGGAAGTCAATAATGGGATTAACTCCGCTAACTTTCACGGCATTTTGGTACCAGAGCTCTCTCCAGTGATAATCGCTTGTAATCCATTCGATTTTCCCAGTGCGAGCATTGACCCAAATATCAGCGCGTTCCCAGTCTTCGTGGGGGAGGGGGAAGGTGATTTCTAATGGCCAGTACCAGACGTAGCGATAGATCCAGTATGCGTCAGCTTCAAGCCAAGTGTTGATTCCATAGGATAGGTTTTCAGGGTGTTGAGTGGGATGAAAATCTTGAGGAATAGGAACCCACTGTTTACCAGTCCAGAATTTGGGTTCCGGATAATGAACCCATTGGTCTTTGCCTTTTATATCGCCCTTGTAGTAGGGGTTAAGCTCCCGTCTTGTGCTATAGAAGTAAAGACTAGCGGTGTGGATGTCTGGTGGTTTTCCGAAGTACTTTGCAATGAAGTTGAATCGTCGGCTAAAGCTAACGTGAGGACGGGTCCAGAGTTCAATTTTTCGTGGGTTAATGAGATTTCGAATGATCGTAGGTTCGGCTACCTCGCTGGGTGGTGTTATGACAAGGTCGCAGCGATCGCCTTCACGGGTTTTGATTTCGACTTCGTGAGGGAAATCGCGTGTCCTAAATCCTCGGATGTATTTGGATTGTCCGCCACTACGGTCGTTGGCTTTCATTTCATAGAGGTTGACATCTGTGCCACCCTGCCAGTCTTCGCGGTACATACCGTGTTCGTAGCGTTGGCTCCAGTAGTCGCGGAAGAGGTGCGCACGGGGGGGTTTGAAGATGACAGGTCCATCGTGTTTATTGCGTGCCCAGCTCGCTCGTATGAGTTCGATGAAGCCAAGGCGTTGGCCTAGAGCAAATCCGGTGATTTTCAAGGGGGTGTCTTCATCAACATCCAGTGGCTCTAGGGCGTGACGGATTTCGGATTCGAAGGGGTCGGGATATTTAGCTAGTTGGGCTTCACGGAACAGGTCAGCGGTGAGGCGTCGTACTCCGAAGACAGTTGAGCTTCCTACTCTGAAGGTAAATAGAGCTTCCACCCATTCTCCGCGTCCGTCTTCAAATTCCACATAATAGTCGGTGATTAACAGTTTTGGTTCCCAGGTCTTAGGATCAAGGAAGATATCTAAGCGGTGGTTGGTCCAACCTTGCCGATAGTTTGCTCCGGGTGCGGGATTTTCTTCACCCGGTTCGAAGCAGAGCCATAATCGGTATATGTAATATTCTCCATCGTATTTGGCATCACCGATGAATACGGTGCCAAAGAAAACTTCTTGGAAGTTCACGCCATTGCGGAGTCGTGCTTGGGCTAGTTCTTCAGGAGTCATGATGCGTGGGGGTGTTCGAATTCTCAGAAACTCGGATTCTCGAGTGACGCTTTTGGGATCAGGCATTTCAAGGGTAATGGTGCTTTCAACTAGGTAGTTGTTACCGGAGTGCAGTTCTCGTTTGCCTTTATAGCGGAGGTTGAACCGGTGTGGTACGTTTTTGAGATGTTTAGTTAATTCGACTGCAGCTGAGCCAATGGTGACGGTTGGTGTGAGGGTTTGAGGATTTACATAGTCTTTGATGTCATATTCGGGAGCAAATCGGGGGACGTATATGGGGAGTTGGGCGCCTTTTTCGAACATGATGCTGAAGGTTTCTTCCCATTTGTCTTCTAGTGTGGTTATCCAATTGGTTTCGGCGGTTAGGATCTTTGGACGACTGGCAATTTTGAAGAAGATTGTTTGGATGGCAATAGGTTCGGTGGACTCGCGATGGTAGATACCGAAGCTTACTGGGAAGAATTCGCCAGGGAGAATATTGCCTTCACGGGCGGATTTGGTGAAAACAGTAAAGAAGGCAGCTTGTGTGAGATCGTCGATTGATATAAGTGGTGAGTCAGCAGTGGGAGGTTCTTCTGTTGCGCCTTTGAGAGTGTCAATGGTTGTTCCATTGTAATCTCCTGTCCACATGATACCGAGCCATGGTTGTTCACCTATTGGTTGTTCAGAAGGGGATTCAGGTTCTAACTCGCGTGAAGGGGCAGCGACCAGCTCTATGGGAACGGGTCGACGAGGACCAAAGGCATCTGCTGGTTTTCGGTAGAAATCCACTTCATTGATGAATCTAGCGTTATCGTCACAGCCTATATAGAAGTGCTTCATGGTGACTTGGGATAGGTCGCGAGATGCCTGCCAAGGTTGGGAAGTACTGGGGGAGAGGTTGGGGAGAACACCAAGTGGACGAATTGTGAGATCCGCGACTTCTTTTTCAGAGACATTTAGGATAGCAAGTTTGACTGGTGTTTCTGCCTCGAAGTAGATGGTGGTTTCGGTTTCAAAGTTGGGATAAACTCCAATAGCAAAGTCGCCTTCAAGATACTCCTTTAATTCTTCACGAAGGAAATTCAGAGTTTCGATGGCTTGTTCGGGACTACCAAGTTGTTTTCCGATGCGTACGGCTTCTTGGGTATATTCAATGGTTCTGAGATAGACGTTGAGAGTCCAGTTCTCCAATCCAACTTGACTTTGATAAAATTGCACGATACCGAGAATATCCTTGATAGTTTCCATTTTAATTCGACGTAAGGCATAGAGTCCGACAAGTTCATCAGTGACGTTCAGCAATTCTTGTAAACGGGCTTGGGTTGGGCGAGCCCCTCCACCATCATCGTTACTAATCACTGCAACTAATTGTCGCATCCACACTTCTAGACAGAGAATTGCTTCGCGGTGACGATCTAGCAATTCATAGGCATTTTTGGCGAGAAAGAGTTGTCGTCCTCCATCTTCGATGTTTCCTTCCTCGAGGTTAGCGAGACCAGCAAGCCATCGGCAGTTTGCAGCTCGCCGACGAAGGTCTTCGGGATCTCGATAAGGTATCCAGGTTTCTTCTGAATCTAGGGGTAAGCTTTCGTCTAGGCCTCGTTTCAAACGAAAGGCGTGTGAGTATAGGTCTGCGGCAGTGGTGAAGTCGGTTGAAGGTGCTGCACCCCAAAAGGGCATCGTCCTGTATTCAAGTTCTTCTTCTGGCGCACCCATTGCCTGTTCAGGAGAAACTGAGGGAGTAAATTCAACTTCAAGAAAGCTGAGGTTTTGTCGTAGTTGTCCCTGATTTAGTTTACAAATTGCTGCAACCCAGTATAAACCCAAGCTTTTGAATAAATCAACTACATCATCGAAGTCGACTTCGGCATCAATTAAGATGCCAAATAGTTGATCTTCTTCGTCAAGATCCAGGAGGGTAAGGGTTTTTTGCCGTAGTTCTTCTTTGGAGCCTACATCCAGTACATCACTGACAATTGCCACACGGTATACATCAGAAATTAATTTTTGACAAATTACATTTAGAGCACCGCTTGAACCTTCTGAGAGCCACCGATACACCATAGCTACATCAATCAATCGCTGATCTTGGCGTTGTTGAGCTTGAACTATAATGTTGCCAGCTTGTTTTGCTAATTCCTTAAAGGCATTGGAACCTTCGAATCCACGTTCTATGAGATTAAACGTCCCGAGCAAGCCCTTCACCGCTTTTTCTGGATCATCTACAATCTTTACTTGATGATATCCCAAGCGTTCAATGAGCGTCAAAATGAAATCTGCGGCATATTGAGTCAGCTCTAAACTCTGTTCTCTTGCCTCAGCAACCGTATAGCCCGAGATGTCCCGAGTAATCCGTAGATTGGCAAAAGCACCTTCCATGTAACTTGAGACAAATCTGAGAATAGAAGGGGAAGGAAGGGCTAGCTCCTCTTTACCAGCTTGTTCGAAGAACTCCGCAAGAGCTCGAAATCGATTTAATGCTGTTTCGTCCTCTGGTTCAGTAATGAGGGCAAGTGCCTCCGCTTCATTCCAGAGAAAAACAGCGGCCAAAGGCACATTGAGTTCAGGATTTTTCTGACGATTGGTTACCGCAGTCATTGCAGTCTTTCGAAAGAGTTCTGCAGCATCGGTTAGCATGGCTTGATCTTGGTCAGCTACTTCCCCCCGAACTTCACTGAGGAGCTTCTGAACCGCACGCCCAATATTCAGCACCGTGGCGCCATCTTCTAATTCTTCATAACACCGATACTCACGAATCATGGCAGGAAGAGCCGCAAGAGGAGCTGCATCAACCTTTCTTGCTTGCACCACGGTACTGAAGCATTTCGCCGCTCGACGCCATTCCCGGGCTACTCCAAACATTGTCCCTGCAGCGTCTAACGCTTGATTTGCTTGCTCTCGAATAATTGTAATTGCCTTTTCAGCAGCTTCCGCTCGCTCCTCATCGGATCGATATACATAGTCATCATACTGAACTTCTTCCTCGAAGTACTTCTCCAATTCCCGCCAACGTTTTGCGACTGTGTCAAAGTCTCGTGCAATCGATCGAGCAACTTCAACTTCCAGAGTTTTTGCTGAAGCGGCAGACTGAATTCGTCGCAGTAATTCAGCAATTTGTTCGAGAATATCAAGAATACCTTGACCCTTTGCCTTGGTCAAATGTTTGGCGATTTCTTCGAGATCATCCTGGGCTACATCAAAAAGGGCTTGATACGCCTTTACTAAAGGTTCATGATCCACAGATGCCATAGTGTGTGTCTCCTTTAGGTCCGATTCATCAATATCTCAGGGGGAAAGATACCGACGAAATTCGCCTTTTCATGTACGTTTGCCCTCAAAAGCTCTTCCAATTGAAGAGAAAAAGATGAAAAGGGGAACTTCAGGTGAGAAAAATAAAAAGAGAAGAGGAGGCCGCCAAGGCTCCGGGTGAGATTAACCTAGGCGGATAACGGTGCCTCCTCTTCCAGCGACAACGACCTTCTTGCGACCGTCTTTTTCAATAAGCTTGTTTCCACTGAGCACAACCTTCCAATCAGCAATTTTCAAAACAATCCGATCATCACTTGCAATAAGACTGCATTTTCCACGCTGTCTATCCAAAATTTGAGCGACCCAACCCCGTTGGCGTTGGATGAAGGTTTCATCAAACCAATTTCGATTTTGCTCGAAGAACCGATAAAAAATCCCTTGAGCACGCTCCTGTGCTTCACCCACTGATTCAAGTAAATATGCCTTCAAATGTTTGTCCTTAGCTGGTGTTGTTTCTGGCGGCGACCAGTTACCATCTTCACTAAGCATGAGCAGACTGCCATTCCAAAGAAACTCCCGGCTATGACCAATCGCACCACGCCTGGTCTCAACAATAGCATCAACAATGACTTGACCAAGACCAATAAAGACACCACCAACCTCTACGTTACGATGAAAAATCGGAAAATAGAGTGATCCTTCATTCACACTTAGCAAGGCTTTCTCCGACTGAGCAATATCAGTTGGCTGCTTAACCATCCCAGCGAGGACACCTAATACTAAATCCCTGTTTCGATAATTCAATGAATAACGTGGACTCATCAAGCATCACCAGCTGCATTTCAATCAGTATCTTTACCAATTCCTGAAGTCATTTGGTTATGTAGATATTCAGCTAGCTTCAATGCCATACGACCAGGGATGGTAATCAGATAGCGACCGCGTACACGTTCCTGTGTCACATACCCAGCATCCTCTAGTTGTTTCAGATGATGAGGAAGAGTCCCTGGCGTTAATCCAGATAATTCCATAAGATCCTGATGATAACGTGGTTCATCAGCCAACAAATATAGGATACGAATCCGGTCCTCATTGGCTAAAGGGGCGAGCAATCGTTGAGCTTCTTCTGGTGGCACCTGACGAGCTTTTACACCTTCGGGATCCCAACTAACTTCATTGTCATCAACGCGAACACGAGCACCTTTAGGACCGATGAATACGCTGCGCATGGCTCTATTGGCTCCCCGCATCGCATCAGAGACGACCGTTTTGATGTAATCACCTAGTTCGACTCCATAAGTACCCATTCTCCGACCAAATTCTTCCATCTCTTCGTGGAGCGCCTCATCATCAATATCGATTCGTACACCCTTAGCTCTCCGTGGCTCCGTGGGAGATTTTGGTGGAACTTCACGTCCGTAATCTTTTTCTTCTTCCATCCTACGGCGAAGCTCTGCCATTTGTTCTTCGAGGCGACGCATTTCGTCACGTAATTGGCCCTCGCGTTCCTTTTCTTTGTCTTTCTTTCGACCAAACATCTGATCTGTGACTCCTATCCATTCTTACTGTATTTTAGAAATTCAACTAATGCCTTCTCTTTGACACAACATTGTTTTTCATGATTTTTCCTCATCTGATTCGACTCCATTCGGTTATTAAACGAGTGGATACGTTTTCTAAACGAAATACTTATTTCGTTCTGAATTAGAATAGAATCGTTTACAAATATAAACCTTTCGAATTACAGCAGAACACACTCACAATCACCCGTAATTCTGTAAAGAACATTACACACACTTAAAGGCACTCTCAACGCCACCTTTCAGTGGCGAACATCTCGTGACAAAAACACCCCAAGTTTTCGTTGGTTTCGCAGCTTTTCCACTGAGCACCTTCACATCTGATACAATGTTGCGTCAAACAACGACTATTCTTCAGGCTGAACAACTCAAAACCGCAGAACTTCTATGCCTATCCAATGTACTTGGTAGACCACGTAGTGGACTTCCTGGTTATCCATCTCAAGAACGGGCAACTGATATCGGCCAATTACTGAAAGAATTTCATATCAGCATTCATGGACCCTATGTGATTTCACTTACCACCACTGAGAAAGGTAAGCTTCGCACTAGTCGTGCTCACATGACACGGTGTTTACATATCGCCGATGCTGTGGGTGCTACACACGTCACCTTTCACGCCGGATCTCGACAGGGAGGATCATCTGTCAAAACACGCGTTAAAGAACGCCTCCAACAAATAATGGTAAAAGCCGAAGAAGAAGGAATCAATGCAGTGCCAGCACCTGAAGTCGCGGGTAAGATTGCTGGTTTTGGTAATTTTAAAGACACCTGCACAGTTGCAGGAGAAGTAGGATGTTTATTTTGCTGGGATTTTGCACATGACTTTGCTAGAGGGGGCGATGTCACGACGGAAACTGGAATCCTGCGACGGCTCGAACTCATAGAGCAGAATATTGATTTGGCGCGATGGCGATTACCAGTTCACATATCAGGTATCGTCGCGGGTCGTCGTGGAGAAGTACGTCACGCCCCTCTCGAAGGTGGAAGTAATGTTCCTTGGGAGCTGTTTCTCTCTATTCTACGGGAACAAGGGTTCTTAGACAAGGTGAGTATTGTCTGTGAATCAAAATCTGAAGAAGTAAATGACCTTGACTTTCGGGTGAAAGAAGCCCTTTTGTTAAAATCTTTCATTGAAAGTGGACAGATAGTGAAGGACTATCAAACAACTCGACCTAGTCTTTCGCAGTTTTTTGCAACGGAATCGAGGGGGAATCAACAGGATTAGGCATGAATAGGCGGTTGGCGTTTATTCCAAGGCTTGGCGGCTTCAAGTTGGGAGGCAAGTCGGAAGAGGATTGCTTCATCCCCGAATCGACTAACGAAGTGTGATCCGATTGGTAAGCCTTCGCTATTCCAGTGTAGGGGAACGGACATAGCTGGTTGTCCAGTAATGTTTTGAATTTGTGTAAAGGGAGCGAATTCACCAGCGCGCAGGAAACCTTTCATGGGATGTTCTGGAGGTCCATCAAAATGACCTAGAAGTACTGGAGGTTCTATGAGAGTGGGAGTGAGCCAAATGTCAAAATCAAGAAAGAAGCGAGCAATATCTCGAGATATTCGTTGAAGATTATTAATTGAAAACATGTAATCACCAGCAGTAAATTGCCGTCCGATATTGGCTAATTCCCAAGAGAGGGGTTCGACCTGATCTTGACTAATTGGGTTCCCAGTTTCTTGTTCAAAAGTTTTGAATGCAGCAGTGATAGCTCCA
Source organism: Promethearchaeota archaeon (assembly GCA_048937435.1). GTDB lineage: Archaea > Asgardarchaeota > Hermodarchaeia > Hermodarchaeales > Hermodarchaeaceae > Hermodarchaeum. The sequence continues at coordinate 19,669 of JBHLNC010000001.1, forward strand.
GAATAGAGAGTTACGAAACTTTGATACATGGCTTGAATATCGAATTCAGGATTTGCTTCGACCATCTTATGACCATGCTCAGAACATAGCGAGACAGCTACTTCTATCGCCTTCACACAGTCGGGATGGGCGATGACTCCAGTAATGGCTTTTGATGTGTATGCTATGCGTAACTTGCCCGGATCAGCACCAACTTCTTCAAGATATGGACGTTTTTGTGGAGGTGCCCAGTAGGGATCCCCTAAATCTGGACCAGCGGTTGCGTCCAATAACGCTGCACTGTCTCGAACAGAGACAGTTAAGGCATGTTCAACAGCGAGCCCACCTTGAACATCCCCATACATGGGTCCCATGGGATTTCGAGCACGTGTGGGCTTAAGCCCGAAGAGTCCACAACAGGAGGCCGGAATTCGGATAGAACCACCTCCATCGTTCCCATGAGCCATGGGGACAATTCCTGCAGCAACAGCAGCAGCAGTTCCACCACTGGAACCACCGCTTGTCCGATCAGGATTCCATGGGTTTCGTGTTGGTCCAAAGAAAAGGGGTTCGGTAGTTGGTAAGATTCCGAATTCAGGAGTGTTGGTTTTGCCGACGATGATCAGGCCAGCGCGTTTGAGCCGTATGACCAGTTCACTATCAAAATTGGGTACATAATCTTTGAATGCCGAGGACCCATAGGTCAATCGCACACCAGCATATGAGGCAAAAACATCTTTGAGAAGGAATGGCACACCCGTGAAAGGTCCTTTTGGTAATTTTCCTTCAGCAATGTGGCGTGCTTCTTCGTACATCGGGGTAATGACTGCGTTGATTTTTGGATTGAGACGTTCGATACGTTCAATCACAATCTCTACCAATTCTGATGGGGTTACTTCTTTTTGACGCACTAATTCTGCGAGAGCAGTGGCATCAAGTTGTGTTAATTCACGAGAGTCAATCATGATTTCACCAACACCATTTGTTACCCATGTTTTATGGCGTCAGATTTTTTATACTCTTGTCATCGATTCATCTTTTTTATAGACTAAGTTTTGCTGCTTCTTTGATAACATTGAATATTCCCTGCTTCATGCAGACAACCATTGTGCGTGTTTTCTTATTTTTTGTATTAGGAATATTATTTGTGGATTAACAAAAGATTGATTAAGAAGTCCTATAGAATAATGATAATATATAATATATATAGTAATTTTTTATTTGACTGCTTAACACATGCCAATACCAACCTCTATTAAATCGGAGAACCGAACACCTTGACAATGGTTGCCATACTCATTCCCATCATAGTATTGCTTATTATCGCGAGTATCGTAGCCTTCGCAATTGGATCAAATGATAGTACCATGGCCGCCGTCGTGGGGGCTAAAGTCCTTTCACTAAGAAATGCTGTGATTTTAAGCGGTATTCTATTAATCATAGGAGCCGTGGTATTAGGTCAAGGTGTTAGCAACACCATTGGCTCAAATATGGTCAAACAACCCCTTTCGATTGATCTAATTTTAGTCATTTCGATAGCAATTATCGTTTGGATGCTAATTAGTGCCTATCGGGGCTATCCGATTTCAGCCACTCACTCGATCGTTGGAAGCATAGTAGGTATTGGACTGTGGGGAGAGCTGGTTTTAGGTACACCTATTGTCCAATGGGAAACTTTTTCCATTATTGTTATTGGCTGGATTTTGAGTCCCATTTTTAGTTTTGTCATGGCATTTTTACTTCAACGCTATATCCGAAGAACATTTGTGTCAAAGGGAAGAAGCCTAATTGAGGTGCAGCGAAGAGAGCAACTTTTCGGATTACTTTTACTGTTGATGGTCATTATTATCTGTCTGAGTCGGGGAGGAAATGATGTTGCAAAAGCCGTGGGTTTGTTGACGGTATTTGTTTTTGAACCCATCCAACTTATACTGTTGTTGTTTCTTGGTGGATTTGGTATGGCAATAGGGTTATTTTTTTTGGGACGTCGTGTGGTTCAGACAGTGGGAATGGAATTAACTGTCCTTCGTCCAAGTACGAGTTTTTCATCAGCAACAGCAGGGGCGATTGTGTTGTTGGTTGGTACCTTATGGGGGATACCTATCGCTGCAACACATATCCTTTTAACGTCGATAATTGGAGCAGGAATAGCAAACCAGGTACCCACGAATAAATCAATTTTACGAATGCTGATTTTAACCTCGTTTCTTACTGTTCCCATATCGGCAGCACTTGCCATCTGCATTTGGGGAATTTATCAGTTGACACTCACTTTTATTATCCTACCAGTTCTATGAGTGGAATTGATTGCCATTAATCCCTATGTACAAGAGGAATCATAGACGAAAAAGTTGATTCTAAAGCTAAATCAGGCCCTTTTAGTTGTTATATGCAACTCTCATAGAATTCGTAGACTAATCTACCAAATTTCCAGATTTGACATTGACGAAGCCAGTAGGAGCTATACACGTTTTGTCGACTCGTCATCAGAGGCATTTTTCGCTTTTTCATCTTTCGATAGGGCAATTAAGTGTGGAAGTTTGTTGTCTAGGAAGGCTCTAACATTATCTAAACAGGTTTGATCCAAATTAATACAATGAATGTCTATTAGGGCATTTCGTAAAATATTGAACGGGGTTTCTCCTACTCCACCGGCCAGAAGCACATTGGCATTGACATGTAAAATCGCTTTTGCTGAATTTATGCCACGTTGTTTATTTTGTGAACTACCTGGATTTTTCATAGTTTTTGAATGAAAAAGGTCTCCATGTTTAACATCTATGAGCAAGAAATATGGTGCTGTCTCGAAATTAGGGTTAGGTAGAGATTCTGGGGTTGAATTAGCCTTATTGACAGGAATCGCTATCCGAAACGATTCAATTCTTGTAGGTTCAAGATGAACTAAAAATGTCAGCATTTCAGGAAAGGTAGCTGTTACCCTCCGTTCTATTTCCTCCGAAACCCTATAAGCTTGTGATAGAGACAAATCTGCTGCTACCTCTATGTGCATTTCACCAAAGCAGATAGGTCCTGCATGACGGACCTTTATATCGTGTATGCCTTGGACTCCCCTAACATTTGAAGCTAATTTTTCAATTTCCTCTACTTGTTCAGGATTCGTCACAGCATCCATCAAGACCAATACAGAATTATAAGAAATCTCCAAGCTACTCTTCAAAATAACAAGACCTATGAAAAAACCAACCACAGCCTCAGCCCACCAAATGCCTATTCCTTCAAAAACTAGTCCGATAAGAACTACAAATGATGCATAGAAATCCATTCTGTAATCCTGACCAACACTAGAAACAGCTTCACTCCCAGTTTCTCTTCCAACTTTTTTCAGATACCAAGACTTCACAAAAATGATAGGAACTGAAATGGTGGCCACAATTAAGGCAATATCATAAAACACAATTTCTATTGGTAAAAGAATGTGTAATATTGCCTGCCATAAAACAAGTAATCCAGTTCCAAATATGAAGATTGCTACAATTAAAGCTGCCATTGTCTCCGCCTTGAAATACCCATAGGGATACTTCTGGCTCGGGGAGCGTTGAGCTAGCCATAGTCCAAGGTACACGGTTGATCCAGCAATCAAATCAGTAAAGGAATCGATAGCCTGGGCAAAGAGACCAACACTTCCTGAAAAATAACCTATACTACCCTTTGTCAAGGCAAGGAGAATTACAACAACCATTGCCCATTTGATGACTCGTCGAGACCGCTCCAATTGTCGATCAATAATCGCCTTTGGTTGTGTCAAAATAATCAACCAATACTAATACTTAGTGAACCTGATGACAGGGGGATGATGAATAACAATTTAATGAATATCAAAAAGCTATTGGTAATATTCGAAATTTCAAAACATAGGTCAAACTACTTGCTCTATGTATCTGCTGGGTCTAAGTGAAACTCATTCAGCGGTTCGTTTGAATTGGTCTGAAGTTCCTCTATTGTTTTGTAAGAATCCCAGAGAGTACCTTGGAATCTCGCAAAGGGAATAATCAGTATAAATTGGACCGCAAACATGACAAATAGGCGGATTATTACGACTGCTAGTGGACCCCAGAGAAGGAATAGTGAAGTCTCTAGCAGGATAAATGTTGGAGCGAATAGCTTAGAAGCTGTGAAAGAGGCAAGGTTAATGAGGAATAATCCAAAGCTGAATATGAAGTACAATAGCAGTTGGAGCGTGTTTCTTAGACTTCGTTGGGCGTTGTGTCTGAGTTCAGCGAATTTTTCTGCAGGGAATTCGTCAGGTTTGATCTCGATCAATTTTTTCGCTAAATAGAAATTGATTTCGTGGCTGATGATAGAGCCCATGATGGATAGTCCCAGAGCGTAGGTGATTGTGAGAAACATTATCAGGGGCATCCCCCATGCTGTGAGAAATTCGTGGGTGTATTCGAGAATGTATATTACGACAACAAATAGGAAACCCAGGAGAATCCCCACCAGTGCAAGAATTGCATCAAAATGGACATCGGGACGTTGAAGTTTCATTGGTTTTGTTGTCATTTGAAAGCTTCCAATTGGTTCGATTTATTTTTGATTCTTAATAGCTTGAATCGGGGAGATATATTGAATTTGTTCTTAAGAATGAATTCTTTGTGATGACGTGGAGAATTTATCGTTACCTACTATGACATACAAAAGAATGGTTTGATTGAAGAACTACTCGGAGTGAGTGCTATTCGGATGAATAGTGTTAATGATGATGTCGTGGTTTATTCTAGTTTGACCTTGACGGCTTTGAGACCGCGGTCGCCTTCTTCAACTTCGAAGGTGACTTTATCGCCTTCGTTGAGGGCCTTATTGCCTTCGACTTCGCTACCGTGAACAAATACGTCTGTTCCGGATTCTCGTTCGATGAAGCCGTAGTTTCGGTCGCGGTTAAACCATTTGACAGTTCCTTTTTCCATATGATTCACCTCGATTGTCTTCAGTTAGGTAAATTTCCCTTTCGGGAGGTTTGGCTGTGTCACGCAGCCGTGCTTTTCCTATGAACGGTGTTCAAGGGAATAGCTGCATAGCACGATAAGTAAAATTTCTGATAAAAAACGAAATTGTCCTATTTGCTACTGTGTAAATGCTACAAATATGTGCTATTTAGGGGTTTCGATGATGCATGATATAGCAAGTAGGCTATTCCAGATTCAGATTACCTGGTAAACGATTGGGGAATGGTATTGAGAATTAAAAATCCATTATGGGCTTTGGAGCCACGATTTCTTCTTTAGGTGCGGTAAGTTTCAAGGCTTCATTGATGATATCTAAGGCTTTTTCGCGGTTATTGGGATCGATAGCGACCATTCCATAGGCTTTGATGCCCAGAATTCGTTGCACTAGCTGAGGTGATAATGCGCCCGGTAGATCTTGTTTATTAGCAATAGCCAGAAGCTGTGCGGCAATGTCTTTGCGGCGAATTAGGTCGATGATATCTTTGCTGTTCAGAACATTTTCGAGGGTTGAGTCAGTAACGAGGAGGATGATGCGGCTGCCACGGAAGTAGAGTTCCCAGAGTTTGCGGAAGCGGTCTTGTCCAGCAAAGTCCCAGGTGGAGATTTCGTAGGTGCCGATGCGGGCGCCTTCGATTTTTTGGATGTCAATGGCGATGGTCGGGACATAGCTTGTGGGAGGAACACCTCCATTTAGTAGAGTAACCAGAGTGGTTTTCCCGACGCCACCGTATCCGATGATGCTGACTTTGAGGGTGGTGACGACATAGTCGTCGACTTTTTCCATAAAGTCTTCGTATTCGACTTCGTAACTGATAACACGACGGAATTCATAGGTGACACGGTCGAGTTTTTCGCGGAGGGTATCATCGTCGTCCACACTTTCTGCACAAAGTACGACTACACCGCGTCCGAGGGGTTTTCCGATGTATTTGATGGGACCAATTTCCTCGATAAGGGAATCTTGGGCCTCTTTGACGCGACCAGCGAAATCTTGCATTTCACCTTGATTTATGGTGATGATCCAGAATTTCTTCTGAACGACGATTTCGTCTCGTGCGTCGATGATGAAAACGTGGTGTATCATCCGGTATCCCCTGGTGACAGCATCCGCTATTGTCTTTTGTGTATTTCGGGTGAAGCTATTTCAACTTTCCGCACCAAAATAGAGAAGGAAGGTTTATGTTTACTTTTGCATAAGGTTCATATGGTCGGCAACTAAAGCACTGTGGAGTCGATTTCGGTGGAAGTAACAAATCTAGGCAGTGGCGCATCGCTACTTTCTCCAGACCGGGTTTTATCTGGCTTAATGATTGAAACTGCCGGCGAACCACTTATTTTTGATATGGGTGCCGGCGTGTTGCATCGTTTGTCGTGCAGTTTAGTTGAGTTAACACGGATTGAGCATTTGTTCATCAGTCATCTGCACGTGGATCATTGTTCAGATATTGTGGCGTTAGTCCAAAGCTTATGGCTAATGGGCTATGAAAAGACACTTAATGTGTATGGACCAAAGGCTATCCTGAAGATGGGAGAAGCGATTGGTGAGATGTTTCCATATCTTATTGGAAAAATCAAGATAAAATCCCACACCATTTCTCCTGAGTTTCAAGTAAAGTCAAAGAACTGGACAGTCAAAGCGTTTCCTGTGAACCATGGCGACTTTGAAGCCTATGGCTATCACCTCGAAGCTGAGGGAAAGCGTATTGTATATTCAGGTGACACTGCACCAAGCGAAGATTTGGTAAAGGCTGCCAAAGGCGCAGATTTACTAATTCACGAATGCTCCCTTCCAGACCGTATGAAAGGAATGGCTCCAAATCATTCCACACCTGGTGAAGTCGGGAAGATAGCTTCGGACGCAGGTGTCAAAACCTTAGTGATTACCCATTTGTATCCTGAGCTGATAGAAGAATTAGGTGACGCCCTTCGAAGTATTCGAGCAACCTTTTCTGGGAAAATCATTGTCCCACGCGATACCCAGATCATTACCTTATAACGTGGAACCGAAAAATCCTTGAATGGCTAGTAACTTCTGGTGGCTTCATGAACGAGCGAGAATTCCAAGACATGTTACACCAGGCTGTACCCATTGAGCAATATATGCATGAGTGTTCAGAAGAGTGTAAACCGAAATACAACACCCGTCGAGTGGAATACACACTAAAACCGGACATACTTGAATCGATTAAGACATTTGTTGACCAGTTTATTGTCGTGACTATTAGCGCTGATTGGTGTAAAGATTGCATAGCCAATGTACCGGTGCTTGATTTGGTTCACGAGGCTACAGGCCTTCCTGTGTATATCTTGGGTGGTGTGAAAACTGATCCTCTGAATCCCGATCGACAATGGGCGGTTCCACCAAGTCCTCCTGAAGTGGATATATTGGATATCAAAGCGATTCCAACGATTCTAATCTATACAAAGAATGGAAAGGAAATTGGTCGCATCATCGAGAACCCATCGATAAAACCCTCACTCGAAGAGGAACTCCTTTACTTCATGGAAAAAGGGTAATTGTGTGCGTACTGCATTGGATTGCTTTATAATCTTTCTTCGTCAATTTCTGGTCGATATGGAGTAGGACCATCACCTTCGAAATGGATGAGCCCCTTCCCCCCACCACCATGACCTCCAATAAAATGAGCCCGGCGATCAGCATCTCGTTTTCTTCTTTCCAAATCTTTAGTACGTTTATCGGCTGGTAGAAGGAATAAGAGAAGGATGAGCCCAAGGAGCGCCCCGTAAACGCCAGCATAGAAAATATTGGTTATTAGCAAGAAAAAGAAAATTGACACTAGCACAATTATGAGTGATGCCACAAAATATTGACATCTTTTCTGCCTTTGGGTTAATCGTGGCTTTTGTGAATTGGTCGTGTTCAAAATCCCATTCACCTCAATTTTATAAGATGAATTTATGGCTTTATAGTTATGTCCAGTGTAGACACTTATCGCTTCGTCCCTCCTAAAGCCTTTAAGTAATGGAAAGAATCTTCGGGGTGGGAGCGAACATTGTCTTATCGGATCTGTCCTCGTTGTTCAGGGTATGTAGAAGTACGACCGCTAGGGAAGCATTTCAAGATTCGGTGTGCCCAATGTGGAGCCAGCTATAGGACTAAACCTGGCGAGGTAAATGATCCTGTTGCAGCGTATCTGCGTTTCATGGACGTTATGGAGAGTGGTGAACCGGCTCAAAAAGCTGATGTGAAGACCAGACAACCTCCCTCTCGATATGACCCTGAACCGAAACGTCCACCTCGGTCAAAGGAAGAATGGGAGAAAGTATTGAAACAAGCGGGAGTGGAATCGGTTGACCAGCTTCCAGAGGTGGTTCAGCGTATTCTTAGTGATTCTGCGTATCATTTAGTAAAATATCGTCAATTTCCTGAAACCGCTCCTGAACCTGGTTGTCAGATTAAGGATGCGTCGTTGAATGACCGATTGAAAGCTGTTCTCGAAGGTCAAGGTGTTACTCAGTTGTTCAAGTTTCAGGAGGAAGCTTTGCAGCATATTCTTGCTGGGCGGGATGTTGTCATTTCGGCACCTACTGCAACGGGAAAGACTGAGGCCTTTGCCTTGCCCATTATTGAACAGATTCTAGCCCGACAAAAGGGTTGGGGACCATTACGAGCGGCAGAAAAACGTGCAGTACAAGCAGTATTCATCTATCCCACGAAGGCATTAGCGCGTGATCAAGCCGGAAAACTTGCCACTCTAGCTTCCAGTGTCAGTTTGGATGTAGCTGTGTTAGATGGTGACACACCAAAGTCTGAACGTGCTTCGATTTTCCGGCAACCTCCTGATATTCTCATCACCAACCCAGATATGCTACATGTTCACCTAATTCGTCCACGAGACCCCATTCGAAGGCTGATTCGAACGGCCCAACATGTGGTCTTAGATGAGTTGCACGTGTATGTGGGAGCCTTTGGATCCAACGTGCATTTTCTTTTACGTCGTTTACAACGGATTTGTCCTCCGCTCCAATTGATTGGGGCATCAGCAACGATTGCTAATGCACAAGAGTTTGCTGAGCTCCTTTTTGGACGGTCTGTGGTTGCGATTCATTGTGCTACAGGGAAGAAGGGGATTATTCATTTTTTGATGTTGTATCCTGAACGGGTGAGCCAAAGCACAATGATTGCTAGCGTGGCTCAAGAATTGGTTCACAATGATATGAAAACGCTGGTGTTTGCGAATACCCATAAGAACGCTGAGGTCATTAATCTGATTGCTCGACGGACACGGATGTCTAGTGCGGTTCATCGAGCGGGGTTACCAATGTCTTATCGTCGGAAAGTGGAAGATGATTTCAGGCGGGGTGAATTGGACCTGCTTGTTTCGACCCCCACTTTGGAGTTAGGGATTGACATAGGCGACCTAGAAGGCGTTGTGTCTATGTTGGTAGGAATTACTCGTCTGACTCAACGGATTGGTCGTGCTGGGCGAAAGGGTCAGGATAGTATTGCGGTATTGGCTCTAAGAGCGAATGATGCCATCAGCACTTATTATCGCGAACACCCAGAGGACTATTTCACAGATATTGATCCTGCTTATGTTGAACCGCACAACGAAGTTGTGGCGCATCATCAACTGTTAGCCGCATCCTTGGATAAGCCGTTGATTCAGGATGAATTTGCTGAGTTTGAACCAGTCATAGAACAATTACTCAAAGAAGGTTTGATTTCCGAATCAAGTGGAAACCTGGGACCGAATATTATTGCAGCTCGTCAGATACTCGCGCGATATTCTATTCGAGGTATTGGTGACACCGTTCAAATCGTGCACAAAGGGAAAATTATTGGCGAGCGTCAAATGCCCATGGCAATGGGTGAACTACACCCTGGTGCATTCTATCTGCACGGAGGAACCACCTATGAATCACTGGAATTCGAGTACCGCCATGGCGTAGGGAGAGCTGTTGTGGAGCGCCTTCCTGCTGGTCACCGTGAGATGACTCAACCGCTCCGCCATGTTGACCCTGAAGTCATCCGAGTATTAAACACACGTCAAGCGTACGGCATCACTGTACATTATGCTGACCTGCGTATGACAGAAGTTGTAACAGGTTATACGATTAGGGACATCTATACTGACAAGATTCTCAAGATTGAAAGTTTGGATCAACCCTTGGAATTCACCTATCCCACGAAAGGCTTCTTTTTTACTGCTCCTCACCCCATGAAAGCAATCAAAGCAACATTGGAAAGAAAACAAGTAAAATCCAAACCAGAGCGGATTCTAAACGGGTCTGATGAAGACGAAGAGATTACAGAAGAGGACCTTCTAATTGGAGGATTTCATGCTTTGGAGCACACGCTGATTGAAAGTAGTGACATGTTAACAGGTGGTGGAAGCCATGGGATTGGTGGTGTATCCATTGGTACGACTGGACTCATTTTCATCTATGATGGGAGTCCAGGTGGGAGTGGATTATCTAAATTGCTTTACGATCGTCTGGAAGAAGCGTTCCGACGAGTGACGGTTATCATTAAGGAGTGTGCTTGTGAGGATTTGGATGGATGTCCAGCATGCACCTACTCGTATCGGTGTGGGAACAACAATTGGCCTCTCTTCAAAGATGGTGCCTATGAGGCAGCAGATTTAGCATTGAAAGGTGTGAAGGTGAACACCGAAGTAAGTCCTGAACTCACAGAAGAACCCATGGTATAGTTCGTTCTTTTCATAATTAGAAATCTGGAGTAAGTTTAGCTCGTATTTTTGGAAAGAGCACTCTCACAAGCGGTAATTTCACAGATTGGGCTCCTGCATCAGGGTATATTTTGTGTAATTCGTCAATAGTTTTGTAACCCATGAGTAGCTGATAAATCACAGGAAAAGGTACTGCCACATGCATATCCTTAATCTCCTCACGTTTTATCTCAGTGATTTTTTTGATCTTCCCATTCTTGAAGTCTAGTTCAATTCCTGCTCGGAACCAGTTGATGCGCAACGAATCAGACAATTTGGCAAAATCGGATTGAGCTAACCGGTTTTCAAGAACTGGTGTAATTGTCTCCAAGAAGTGCTTTTCTGATGGAATTCGTACGCACCAAGCATAAGGTCTCGTAAATTTTGATCGACATAAGCCCTCAAGAACAGGTTGAAGGGCTGGTCGAGAAGGGAGATATATCCGGATGGATAATCTGCGGCGTCTTGCAATGGTTTTCGTATAGCGAAGTATTGCAGGTATGTGTGTAAGATCCTTAACCCAGAGTTCATACATTTCGAGAAAGCCCCAACCAATTGATAGGATAAAGGACCCCACTATCTTTGTATTCTGTTTTACGATATAGAATCTGTAAACGGAATCATCTCCGAATTTTCCATGGGTAAGGTAAGGGTAGTCTGCTGGTGTGATAATCCGATAGAAATCGAGATACGAATTCCGGTTTTTTCGTGCTTTGAGATATTGATCAAAGGTTTGCTCTGTTATCTCTTCAATGGTGACGGGTTCTTTCTCATTCTTTTTGAGTCGAGGAATTAGTTCTGTGGGTATAGTTATGGTTCCATCAAAGTTTATAGCGTATTCATAGCCGAGGGTGCGATAGAAGAAAGGAATTCCAATAATTACGAGTAATGGGAGTTGGTATTCAGCTACTCGTTGTTCGTACAGCTCATTGAGTTTACGAATAAATCCTCGATGACGATATTCGGGGAGGGTGGCGACGATTTCCATGTGTCCAACGGGAAATTGTGTACCATTGAGAACACAGGTTGATCGCAATAGACAAAAGTAAGAAACAACCTTCTGTTCTGTTATATCCATGATTAGAAAATGATCTGAAGGTGGGGAATCGTGGTGATAATTGAACAATCTGTCAATCATTGGGCTGACTTCTTTTCCAAAGACGGTCTTCACTGCTCTCTGAATCGCTTTCTCGTCCGCAGCGGTTGCGGTTCGCATAATTAGACCTTCGCCTAGCTCGACTTGCATTGTGAAATCACTTCGATATTGCTGGCTGTCCGAAGTGTAGCTTCCTCAAATGCTTATTGGTACCCTTTTATGAACTCTTGATGGTTGAAGTGCATCAGAGAACCCAACATTTTAAGACGACCAGCCCCCTCACTCTACATGTTATCGCCCAAAGAAGGAAGAAGGCTGAGATTGCTGTGGCGCGATTTAAGTACTATACCATTTACCGCTGCAGGCATTGTGGTGAACACATCCGTGTACATGGCAAGCTCGCGTCGAAACTTGTTTTGCCTTCCGGTGTGCAGATGTGTTGTACGCGTCCAAGATTAGTTCGAGAAAGGCAAGTGTTAATTTCTGATTATGAATCAGACAAACCAACTAAAGAGAAAGAAGAACCGCGGGCTGAGAAGGTTACACAGAAGAGCCTGTCTGAATATTCAAAGAAGTAGTCGTTCTCTTGTTTCTGTTTAGAGAATCGTGTATCGTGGATGATTCCTAGTTTTTGGAGTGGGAGCCGGGTAGGAACCCTCGGCAGAAGTGTAGGCAAGTAAAGCATCTGTGACTGCGGTTGCGGTAAAGAAGCGGGGTGCGCGGCGGATTGGTCCTGCGAGAATGAAGTTGGCTCCATGACATTGAAGGTAGGTGCAAAGGGCGGGAGAAAGGTATCGTTTTGCGGCGGGTGAGATGAGATTCGCGCGACGCCATATGGCAACGCTATTGGCTGATCCAGCACCAACGGGATAACCTAATTCATCCTTAACGAAATGCATTGCAGATGCAGCAATACTCAGACCAGCTAGATCGAGTGCAACAGTATCGATGAGTAATTTTGTGAGTTTAGCTTTCTTGGCTTTAGCTAACAACCCTTCCTCATCTGAAGAACCCTTTAATGCGTCTAATCGCCCTTCAGGTCGGATATCGAGTGGATTATGAGCGAGGACAATTGCAGCTTGAATTTTTGCGCTTCGGAGTGCTTCGAGTTCTTCGTTGGAAGTATAGTGGCTGATAGCATCATAGATGGCGAACTTCGTTCGACCAGTTTGTTCAACGTAAGAAATCCCTGCGAATCGTGCTTCCGGTGAACTACTATCAATGAGAAAAGGGACTGTTTCAGCAGCCTCAGAGAGAAAGGTCAGGTAATGGTTGATTGCTTCTGGTGTTTCAGCAAGGACATCGAGGATTAAAGGATTGCCAGTTGTGTGGCTGAGTTTGATAGCTCGGTTAATGTATTGTCTGGCTTTTTTCTTATCAAAACGACCAACACGATGATCCATGACAAGACGATCGCCACGATGGAAAATGGATAGCATCAGAGTTGTGGGATATTCTCCGCGATGACCGCCTAGGATAACGTCACCAATCTGGACGGTCTTGGGATAAACAGGGGAGGATTGCTGGGTCATTGAGTTCATCTCATTAGGCGAATTTTCCTATTTCCTAGAAGGGGGTTTGATGGCATTTTAAGTTCTACTTCACCGGATATTACCGAACACGCGAATGTTTTTTAGGAAACATCAGGTCCAGCATGGTCTTCATAGAATGCGGTGAATCCTACTTTGGAGCTTACTCCCCCTGATGAAGGCTTTGAATCAAGACCCTACTTGGGTCAAATCCTTCTTTTGGCAGCGGCACAAGCGATTCTCATGTTGGGTTATGGAGCCGTCCTTCCAATCTTACCTTATTATCTGATTGAATTTGGGGCAGGAGCCTTTGAATATGGGCTGCTTGTTGCCACTTTTTCAATTTTCGCCTTCATAGCTGCTGGTCCGTTAGGTACCTTATCTGATCGCATTGGCCGGAAACCCGTCATCCTGATTTCCCTCGCAGGTGCAGGTCTCTCATTATTCGTGTTTAGTCTATCGAATTCCCTGCTTTTGCTCTTTGTTACTCGGGCAGCGGAGGGATTTTTTACCGCAGGGTTATGGCCTTCAGGTGACGCCCTGGTCTCTGATATCGTTCCTGCCAGGAAACGTGGGAGCGCTTGGGGGAACCTTTTGGCTGGTCGGACCACAGGAATGATTTTTGGACCCACCATTGGAGGGATCCTCGCGTTTTATCTTGGCGTTCGAATTCCGTTCATGATTTGTGCCGCCTTAGCCTTCATTGCCCTGCTTCTAAGTGCACTTTTCATTCACGAACCACCACGTACTCGGTCCGAAGAAGAGATTCTTCACGACCACTCCCGTCAATCATGGTTGGATAGATTCTATCTCGCTCTCAAAGCCTATTGGAATGTACTGCTAACTGGTGGGCTCCTGCTTGTGGTTGCTATGATTGTGCGTTTCACCCGAATACTTTCGATTGCAACGGTAGAACCCATATTTGCCATTTACACAACTGATCCGCGAACTTTCGGATTGACACCTATAGAACTTGGTCTGTTTTTCTTCTGTTTTGCGATCACGAATGCAATTTCTCAATTGGGGTTCGGACGGCTTGCCGATCGAATAGGACATGGCAGCCCGATGGTTCTTTCTGGCTTTGTGACCGCATTTGGGTTGTTTCTCGCCATTATTGCTACAACAACGCTTCAACTCTATCTCGTCGCAGTATTTTTAGGATTAGGTGGTGCGATGGCGTTACCCTCTACGGCAGCTGTTGCAGCGGAGTCCGCGCCTCCAACTGAACGTGGACGGGCTATGGGATTATTATCCATGTCTGGAAGCTTAGGACGGGCGACGGGACCAATTAGTGGAGGATTCTTATATGCCAGTATATTAGCCCTGACTGACAATCCCTATCTTGCCGCATTGCCGCCTGTAACAATTGCTTTGATTGTTGGAATTCTTGGAAGTCTTGCTGCAATTCCGTTATTCCTTAGAGCCCGTAGAAATACGATGAACAAAAAGCTTGGAGAGGAAAAGCCTTTGAAGACCGTTGAAGGCTAGTCATAACTTGATACCGATGACATCACAAGTACTTCCCCATGTCAAGAAACGGGCAACGATTCTTATTGTGGAGGCACATCCTGATGATGCTGCAATTTTTGCTGGTGGAACTTTGGTTAGGCTAGCAGAGGAGGGGCACACCATTGTCAATCTTTGTTCGACGTATGGGGAAAAAGGCACATTAGACCGTTCGATGACTCGTGAAAAAATGATTGAGATTCAAAAACGCGAATCCCTACGAGCAGCGGATGTGTTGGGGATCAGCGAGGTTATCTTCTTAGGAATTCCAGATGGAGAAATGCAACGAGGGCTGGAACTGCGTCAGCAGTATACAGAAATTATCCGTCGTTTCCAACCGGATTTTGTGTTTAGTTTTGATCCTCATATTCCCTATGATCCCCATCCTGATCATCAAGCAACGAGTCGAACGATTTATGAAGCTTGCTTAAATTGCCACCTGCCTTTGGTATTTCCTGAACAACTAGCAGATGGACTGAAACCGCATTATGTGAACCGATTCTATGGTTGGGAGTCTTCGAACCCGAACACCTATGTTGACATTACTGCGTCCTTAGAAACGAAACTACGAGCCTTAGAACAATATGAGAGTCAGATGCAGATGATACTCGATGAAACGCGGAATCGCTCTTCATGTGCAGGAATTGATATTCTGGTAAGTAAAGAAACACCATGGGAAGACTTCATTCGCAAGTGGATTATGGCGGAAGCCCAAAAAAATGGTAAACATGCCAATTGCCAATATGCAGAGGCATTCAATAGCATCGGATTTAGTGCGGTTAGAATTATTGCAGAACAATTCGAAACCACAGAATAGCAAATAACAGTATTCCCAGAAAAATGCTAAGCCTTTTAGGGAAGTTCATTTCCGGAGGTCACCGGTGAATTCCTGTGAATGGTTGGGATCATGTCTTTATTACAACGGTTGTATATTTTGTGGGTTGGTTGGCTATTTTCTTCCTTGCTGTCTATACACCTATTGTGTTCCCAGCATACCTTTCTCTCTGGTTTGTCTTTGTCGCTTGGGTCGGTGGAATCTTTCCAGATTTTGATATTCACTGGAAACCCCTTCTCGGACATCGGTCTTTAATTACACACAGTGTCTTAGCACCCCTGGTAATTGTAGGTGTCTTCTTAATCCCGATAATCATTTACCCATGGTTATGGATGGAAATTGACCGCTATTTCATCGTCATCTTTTTACTGGGATGCGCCTTACACTTTCTCCTCGATTTACTGCCAAGCTCTCGCTCAGTACTCAATCGATTCATGAAAAACCCGTTGGAAGCCTTTGCCTATATTGAAAAAAATCAAACATCAGCACCAGGAAACATCACAAGAATCCCTGAAAAGTATGAAAGAGGATGGTTAATTGGTAATGCAATTGCCTTAATCTTCTTTGCTGCATTTCTCTGGTGGTTCTTTGTTACCTTCTTTCCTTGAGCGCCTGTGCTAGCAATTCCATGAGATCTAAAATCTTAAGATCAGTCTCCTTTACCCGATTCTGGGTTTCTGTGAAGTGAAGTTTACAGTTTGGACAAGCTGAAACCAAGTATGAGTTGGAAGTTGATGGGGTACTGGCTAGTCTGGTCCGGGTAATTTCCTCAGCTAGATCGGGAAAGGTTTTGGGTAAGGCACCGCCTCCACCGCAGCAATCTGTATATTCTCGGCTGTGAGAATATTCCATGAGAACAGCTCCCGGAATGAGTTTGAGGAGTTGACGGGGTGGTTCGTAAACACCAAGTTCTCGTCCTAAATGGCAGGGATCATGATATGTCATTGTTAGAGGTGTACCAGTTTGCTTTGGCTGTAAAGAGGATTTTATCAGTGAGATGAGTTGTTTAGTGTGTTTGACTAAAAATTCGGTCATGTGAAGTACTTTGATTTTCTTGGGTAGGTGAATTCCTAGTTGTGGATAGTCGAGTTTAAGGGCTCTAGCGCACCCGGGACAGGTTGTGAGTATGGTCTTTGCACCGGATTCTTTGATGGCTTTGAGATTTTGTTCTGCCAAGGATTTGGCAGTTTCGGTGAATCCGGCTCGGAAAAGGGGTGATCCACAACAAACTTCATTTTTCTCTCCATTGAGAAAGGTGAAATCTATTCCTAGCCTAGCTAAAACTGTTTGAGCTGCAAGAGCAATTTCGGGATGCCTATATGCTGTAGTACACCCAACAAAATAAGCAATCTCTGCTGAGGATGATAACTTCTTCACAACGTTTTGAAGTTTTGCAAATCGATCATTATGTGGTTCGCCATAGACGTTGAAAAATTCACTGGTATTGTTGTCGAGTTCAAGAGTTCCAGTAGGGGCACGGTGTTCCGCTACTACACATTCACGACTGAGTTCAATGATACGTGGGAGTTCATGGCGAGGCATACACCAAGCCTTGCACGCCCCACAGAGATTGCATTGATACAAACGATCCACTGCAGCTTCAGTGAGAGCGCTTTTTCCTCTTCGGTACAGTTCAATGATAAGTGCGCGACCAACAGGACTACAGGCATCAGAACGGGTAACCAGATGAGTTGGACAGGAATGGCGGCACATACGGCTACAAAGACTACATAGACGACTGATTTTTGCGAAATCATCCAACGTGTTTAGTAGGTTGGTTGAATTGGGTGGTGTCATTGTGAAGCCTCCTCATTAGGAAATTTCGGGGTGCCATTCCCTAATCCCAATTTGCCAGGATTCATGATGTTTTTGGGATCCAAATACTGCTTGATGGCTTGTAGTAGCCTAAAGCCGGTTTCACCATGTTCGATTGGCATCCAGGGAGCTTTGAGAAGCCCCACACCATGTTGATGACTGAGTGTGCCACCTGCACGTTGTGCCGCTTCTAAGCCTGCATCCCAGATTTGTTGGTATTTTGTCTCAACTTCTTCTGGTGAGCTAACGTGACCAACGAAGATGACATAGATATTACCGCCGTCAGGATAGAAGTGGGAGAAGTGACTCATGGTGCCCACACCGAAGGCTTCAATGGCTTTCCGCATCTCCCAATACATCTTCTCTAAATTGGCATAGCTGGAAGCCACGTCTAAGACATCGTAAAGCATGCCTGGACCCATGTTCGTATTTGAAGGATAGTAGAGGTCGAACCGGTTATTCCACCAGTGCTTTGAAGGTCCTGGCCCTAAATCCTCAGCGTTTCCTTCTAAACAGAGCTTGGTTACTGTTCGTTTTTCTAGTCGAACTAAATCTTTTGTTGCCCGATAAATGAAGTTCAGGACGCAAGCGCCGTCTGGAGGTGATTTGAACCGGCTGAGTACGAAACGTGTTTCGTTTTCATCGTAAAGCCTGATGAGTGCAGGTTTCAGGTCGTGGCGAAACACCTGTTTAACAGCATTCATCCCTGAATGCAAGTCGGGAAAGAGAAAGGAGGCAAACTGTGTCGCTTCGGGTAATGGAGCAATTCGAAGCGTGAGTTCAGTGATGATACCATAGGTTCCTTCTGAGCCAATGAAGAGTTGTTTGAGGTCGGGTCCCATTGAGGATCGAGGTACAGCTTTAGTTCGAAGGAGCTCTCCAGTGGGCAGCACGACTTCTAATCCAGTAATCATATCTTCGATTTTCCCATACTTGGATGAAAGAACGCCAGCTGACCGGGCGGCAGCGAATCCGCCGAGAGCAGAGCTGTAGATGGAGGAAGGAAGATGCCCTGTCGTGTACCCACGTGTCGTTAGGTACTCTTCTAGCTCGTAACCCAAAATGCCAGGTTCTACTGTTACAGTAAATGAGTCTTCATCAAGGGAGAGCACCTTGTTCATTTTCTTGACATCAACGATGATTCCACCAGTTGTGGCTAATATCCCTCCAGCAACACCACCTGCTCCGGATACTGGAATGAGTGGTATGGATTCTTGGTTGGCTAGCCTGACAATTTTTTGAATTTGATCAACAGTTTGTGGCCATATAATCAAATCTGGTTTAGCCTCGATAATTAATCGACCCAACCGTATCAGACGAAGAGGCCAGGCATCTCGCGAATAGTTTATTTTGTCTACTTCTGCATCAGAAACATTCTCTTTGCCTAACCAAACTTCCAGTTGACGTTTTACGCGATTGACATTGAAGGCAGTTGAGGCAGCAGACACGAATAACACCCACCATTCGAACTATGAATAGGAATTATTACATAAAAGCCACCTTGAACAACGAAAACCCTGTCCAGAACAATCGAAAGATGGCGTTGGCTCAAAATGGCACACAGATTCTGTTGATCTAGATAGGTTCTGAGACAAAAATCGCTCTTTCGGCTTCAGGGGTCCAAGGTGCGCGTGAGAAGGAAGAATAGATTGTTTCCACTTGGAAATGCATCTCAGCTAACAGAAATTTCACATCCTCGACTGTCATGACAGCAAGTTGCGACCAATCATAAAAGGTGTCGGTGATACGCCCTGCTTTGTCATGGACATCGAACCGGAGTACTGTATCGATAACGCCCTCTGACTCTCGAACACGGGTTGAGATTGAACGCGTTACAGCGTCACCTTTGGGAAGAGAGACAGTTTCCAGCCGTCGCCATGTGCCACTTGAATCTGATTCGCCCACCCAAATGTCAAACACGAAGGAACCTTCGGAGTGTAGATGGGCTTTCTGAGACAACCCACCTGCTCTTTACGAGTTGTAAGGTATTGGAAACTACCCGATGGAACATAAATAAACCGAAATTTTTGATCGAGTGAAAAATCACTCATATCCCCTGCAATGAATAGAAGTCGTTTGGCAATTTCAGGTGGGGCTTTTTGCAGTTTTTTACGGGCTTCCTGAAGCATCTCTCGGGACTTCTCGAGCCCAACTACCGTGATACCATCCTCTGCTAAATGGAAAGCAAAGACACCAGTTCCAACACCTAATTCTAGTGCGGGTGATCCCACTTCTTGAGCAAGGAGCTGATAGAAAGCCTGCTCCTCTTCCTTGCCAAGGACAAAGAGATCGTAGAACTGTGCACTCGCTTTATACGCCATATGAAACCATCACACCTGAATGCATTGGTGATTGTGGACTATTTGAGGGTTTTTGTCAAGCAATCAGTAGTCGCGTTCCACAGTGGACTTTGTTTCCTCCCAGCTCTAAACTAGGAAGGATGATGTCATGTTTCAAACCGCGTTCTCTATGGCACAGCAAACCCAGAAAGCGAAATGTTCCACTGGTATCACTATCCTCGATGGCCTGTTGGAAGGTGGCTTTGAACCAGGACTCAGCTACTTGCTGTACGGTAGCCCACACTGTACACAAATGCTTCAACAATCAATAGCTAGTGCACTGGAACAAATCTCCTCTGATCATGGAGTAGCGGTCATAGACGCCAACAACGGCATTCGCCCTGACACCATCATTAGTCATCTTCGGACAACCTCACAACAGACACCCCCAGCAAGATACTTGAATCGCCTTCATGTGGCCCGAGCATTCACAACCGACCAGTTGCTTTCCCTACTTGATGATGCTGTCAACACTGTTCAAGAACATAGAGCCCCAATTCTGTTCGTCAACGGGCTCATGCACCTCGTTCAAGAAGAAGAGGGAGGTCAACCCATTTCAGAATCCCCAAGAGCCCCTCCTGATCCCCGTGTCTTTCGCCGCGCCCAACTTGCTACACACCTGAAACAACTTGCTTTCACACAGCAAGTCGCAGTCGTAGTAAGCGCAGATGCACCTAATCGCCTTACAAAACCACCCCTCCGCTTGGGTCAAACTGCACGTCACCGATTCCATGTCCTGATACACCATTCCCGCCAAGACAATGTTGAAACATTTACTTTGGTGAAACATCCAAGTCGTCCCTGGCTTCAACGGAGTACGGTCACACCACGAATTCGTCATTACCCAGTATCCAAGCAAACACTACTCTTTGATATAGAAAATCCATTTGACTAGATTGGATCCTTGAGTGGGTTAGACTTTACCCAATACTAGCATTTTTACCCGCGTTCATGTAGAGAACTTGCTCACAAGAGGAGCCATTTGGTCATGAAACTCAATTCATGGAAATACTATTGTCTACTCATCCTAGCCATGGTGTTTTGGGGTGGAAGCTGGGTTTCCGTGAAAATCGTTGTCTCAAATGCACCACCGATGACTGTGGGATTCTTCCGCTTCTTAACAGCCAGTCTGATCTTCATTCCTATTTTACTCGCAACCCATCGAGAAAATATCCAGGTCTATTCTCGTCGTGATATTGGTCTGTTTTTTGTTTTGGGGTTAGTTGGTGTATTGGGGTATGGTGTTCTCTTTTTGGTGGGGATGCAGTTTACAACATCAGCTCAGGGATCGATTATCGCAGGAGTCAATCCTATCACGGTAAGTCTCTTGGCGTTTCTGCTGTTAAACGAGCGCCTTACTCCGAAATGGAGATACTTGGGATTTATTTTCAGTTTTTTTGGTATTTTCTTCGTTGTGGGAGTCCAATCCTTTCTCGAATTCCGAATTGATTACTTGATTGGAAACCTCATCCTTTTGTGTGGGATGTTAACTTGGGGACTCTACTCGGTTCTGGGAAAAAAGGTGATGACTCGTTACTCTTCCTTGGAAACTACCGCTATTGGCATTTTCTTTGGTACAGTACTTTTCTTTGGTTTAGCACTTACAGAACAATTTTGGACGCTTCCCATAATGGCTGATCCAGCGTTTTGGCTTCATATCCTGTATTTAGGTATCTTTGTCACGGTTTTGGGATTTCTATTCTATTTCATCGGTATCGAAAATCTCGGAGCAAGTCGGGCGGCTGTTTTCATATCTTTGGTTCCTGTATTTGGAACACTTTTCTCTATCCTAATACTCAGTGAGCGACTCTATTGGACATTTGTAGTTGGTCTAATTCTGGTTGTTGTAGGAATATTGGTGATTAATTATCCACGAAAGGAAGAGGCCACTCGTGTTGTGACTAGCCCTTAGAAGACTTGCGTAAATAAGGGCAATTATAATTAAGAGGACATTTTTGGCAGCTTGGTTTTCGAGCGGTACACTGGGTTGCACCAAAGTCGAGGAGTGCTTGATTCATAGCATTGGCTTGTCCTGGAGGGATAACCAGTTCAGCTAAATGCCACAGCTGCTTATTCGCTGGTTCGCGCATCGGGTCGCCTTGAACCTGAAAATACCGTTGTAGTACACGTCGCACATTTGTATCAAGAATGGGAGCATCTTTATGAAACGCAAAGCTAAGGATGGCCCCTGCAGTATATCGTCCGATTCCGCGTAAACCCATCAATTCATCCAATGTGTCCGGAAGACAGCCATTGTACTTCTTAACGACAAGTTTAGCAATTTGTTGAAGGCGCCCAGGACGAAAATTATATCCCAAGGGACGCCACAACTGAATAACCTCTTTTTTCGGTGCAGCCGCCAGAGCTTCAAATGTTGGATATGCTTCTAAGAATTCGTAATATTTGGGAACCACTCGATCGACTTGAGTCTGATGAAGCATGATTTCAGAAACAAGAATACGATAAGGATCTCTGGTGCGACGCCAAGGAAGGTCGCGCCCGTTGATGGCATACCATTTGAGCAACTTTCGCTGAAACATCTGAATCTGCTTAC
>JBHLNC010000039.1:0-10087 GCA_048937435.1 Promethearchaeota archaeon
CCAGTAGTTACATAGTAGACGAAATACCAGTGGGCGATCCTTGTGCAGCTTGTTGAATGAAATTAATAAATTGCATGGGCGGCACAAGCCCCTCAAACTGGGTCGTTTCATTCAGCGCCGCCTTCGGTGTGCCAATCACATTGTATTTATTCGCTAAATGAGGAAATTCCGCAATTTCCACAATATCTACTGAAATATTGCGATTTGCTAGAGCGAATTGAAACGCCATCGCACCAAGCACTGGGCACACAGGACAGGTGGGAATAACAAAAATTTGAACATGCACTGGACTGGTTGCCGCCTTCGCCAATACCTTCACCGCCTCAGAAGGCAGTTGGCTATCACCGATGGACACCAAGATAATCCCCTCTATAAGTGTTTCAAACTCATAACCCGAAGGAATACCATAAATCCGAAGTCCATAGTCCTTCTCTCCCAAGATAGCCAACGCGGGAATCTTATCAATCCCTAGATCTTCTGCCTTTTTCTTGTCTTTCACAAAGTCATACACTTCAAAGCTAATCCTATCTGATAATTTCGCCACCGTTTCTAACAACTGATGAGTTTGTACACAAAACGGACATTCCATTTCCTGGGTAAAATACACCAACCGCACCGGGTCCTTCAATTCCTCTTCAAATCGCTTTACAACGGTCTCGGCAATATTCTCTGAGACTTCACTCATTCACGACACCCTTACCAAATTAGAACCCCTTACCCAAAAAGATAGAGGTTTTTCGACATTCCAAAATCAAGGGCTTCTCTCGATGAAATGAAATAATAGCCCGAACCATATACTAAGAAAAGTTACATAACAGGTGAATAAGCTATGGAAGTAAAGGTGACCTATTTTCCCGAGAAGGGCGTAGAAAACACTGAAGCCACCTGCCGTTTGGCCGCAGAACGAGCGAAAAAATTAGGGATAACACATATCGTTATTCCCACTACATCAGGAGCCACTGCTGTAAAAGCACTCAAATTTCTCAAAGACTTCAATCTCGCAGTTGTCACCCATGTTACTGGCTTCAAAGAGCCAGGAGAAAACCAGCTCCTTCCTGACCATCGAAAAACCCTTGAAAAGGCGAAGGTTCCCATTCTGACCACAACGCATGTATTGAGTGGTGTCGAACGCGGGATTCGCAAAAAGTTTGACACCATTGGCTACGCTGTCATCATTGCCAGTGCACTCCGTATGCTAGGTCAAGGGGTCAAAGTTGGTGTGGAAATCACACTCATGGCTGCTGATGCAGGTCTCATTCCAATGGATCAATCCGTAATAGCTTTGGGGGGTACTGGAAGTGGTGTCGATACAGCACTGGTCATCCAACCTGCCCATGCGAATAACATTTTCGACTTATATATTCAGGAAATAGTCTGCAAACCACGCTAGTTGCTATCTATGCCTGCGTCCCCAACTAACGCAGAGGTATTGTAAGGTAGTCAATATCCCTTGGATAATAGGTTACTTGTTTCATCCCATCTTCTGTGATAAACACGGTATCCGAATGTCGAAATCCGCCAATTGACTGATCATAGATACCTGGTTCTACAGTAAACACCATACCCGGTTCCATCTTCACATCCATGCCATGGTCAAGAAACGGCTTTTCATGTCCCTCTAATCCAATAGCATGTCCAGTGTGGTGCTGCACCAAGTTCCATACACCATGTTTCTTAAAGACCGCCCGTGACGCCTTATCTACCTTCGAACACGGATCACCCGGAGCAAAAGCAGCCAACGCCGCATCCTGAGCCTCCATCATGATATCAAAATATCTCCGCTGTTTGTCATTCGGGGGTCCTAAGAACATGGTCCGCTCTAATTCTGAGTAGTATTCTGCAACGTTTGATGAT
Source organism: Promethearchaeota archaeon (assembly GCA_048937435.1). GTDB lineage: Archaea > Asgardarchaeota > Hermodarchaeia > Hermodarchaeales > Hermodarchaeaceae > Hermodarchaeum. Next base: position 1,855 of record JBHLNC010000039.1, read on the forward strand.
GCGCCAGTCACCAAAGTATCGCCCGCTTGAAAAATCGCAAACCGTGTCATAGCATGCGGAATCGCAGAATAAGTGCCTATTTGCCCACGGTATCCCGCATGTACAGGTAACCCTCGAAAGGCAAAGGGGCGATATGCAATACCCAGCGCTTTACCCATAGCCTGTGACGCTTCAAGAGACGCCATAGTCGACACGTCAACCTCATTCGCTCCAACCCGTGTTTTTTCCTGAAGGAGCTGATGAGCAAGATTTGCCCACATCGAAGACTCACGGATACAAGCGAGTTCATCCTCATCTTTAATTACTCGCATATCGATAAGAATCTGGGGAAACACTTTCACAGGAAATCCCAAGACCTCTTCCAATTTGGGTCCTTCATACCCTTGTCGTCCGGGGCTACTTGCTCCCTCTGCACCCAAATCGCCCTTAATACCGAGGTCCTTTTTGAGAAACGTAGCAAAATGCTTCATTGGATGTGTGGCATCCGGGTAATCAAAATATGTCCCAATTTTCGCCGTCTGAGGCACTTCCTCTTCCACATGCTGTTTCTCTAATTCAGGCACAAAAAAGTTGATTTCAGAATCCTGAACGATCAAACCAAACGGACGTTCTGTGGGAATATGAACAAACCCGGTTAGATAGTAGATATGCGTGGGATTAAACACGATAAAATGCTTAATTTTTTTTTCTGCGAGCTCTGCCCGCAACTTATCCTGTCGTTCGTCAAAACGGTGCTGAGGAATCTTTACAATAGGCAACCCAACAGCCTCCTACATCATGATAGTAACTATCAAGTATCGGATTGCCATCAAAAAGGCTTCGTAACGTTTGAGGTTTTAAATGGTAAAATAAAAAATGGGTGGAAGGAGCCTACGCTCCTCCACCTTCTGCTTCGATGAAGAACAGGATTGCTGCAACCAGACAGAGAACGGCACCTACTCCTCCGATAATTGCCCACTGGAAGGCAAAAACCGCACCCACAATCGAAAAGATTAGGATGAGCACAGCTCCCATGACTCGGTTTTTGTCAACCATTGGTAGGAAAAAGAACAACAGGAGAAATCCAAAGACTACCGCAACAACACCTGCTGAGAGTACAAAGATGGGCCAAGGGTAAACCTGACCATAGCTGATTATATCTCCGATAACCCACATGGTCCATTCACCGAGTTGCACAAATCCTGCAATAATGACGAGGATTGAACCAACTCGAGCTAATATTTTTGCAACATCATATGTTTCCATTACGGGATTCACCTGCCACGGTATTGTGACAATGAACCCTTTTTCCTACCTAACTCTGACAAAAGACTTTCGCGCTTACCACAAAACAGCATTCGTGCCATTAAGAGTCCGCTTGACAGCACGTAAAAACGCGGTGCGTTTCATCAACGAGTTCTTTCACGCGTTCTTCAGACAACCCCGTATCCTTCGGTGGCTCTTTCACCAACTGCTGAAGAGTCAATATCCCATTCGCATACAAAACATCTCGCTCATCATCCGTAATGGTGCGTAGAATTGTAACCGGATACAATTTTTTTTCCTCAATAAACGTCTCCAATCCTCGACCTCGTGGAGTATTCCACCCAAAATGTTCAATTCCAACGCACTCCGCATACCGTTGGGCATGTATAGTTAATCGCGTGTTCGTCACAATTAGCACACGATCAAACGTACAATCGTTTAACCCCTTTTTACAACCAGCCTCCAAATCATCCCACTTCGCCTTCGCTGACAACGTAACCTCAAAGGGCGTATACCGAGCCAACACGCTGTGGTGCTTCATCTCCACATACACTGTCTCTCCATCCCGTTCAGCTATACCATCCACCTCATGTGCCACACATGCTCCCTGAATCACAACATTTCCTGAGACCTTATATCCGTACTCTTGTAGAATCAATCTCACATACTCTTCAAACCGAAATCCGCTCCCAATCCGGGCCAACCCATCCCGCAAATCTCGGCGAAACTCCACAACCTCTTTGTGGTCCTCCAACGCATCAACTGCCATTTCATATACTTCTTTCGTCGTCATTCCCTCGTCAATCTGTTCTGCAATATCCTCTGCAATTTCTTCCGCCACACCTTGCGGTGCTCCCATTCGAGTCAGTGTACGGACAATTTTGGTTGGATCAAACTCCTCGGTACGACCATCCCATTTTACAACCATAACCATAAACAATCACCACAAAAGAGACCAATTCGGAGACTCGCTGAAATTTCGTTTCATTTCTTCGACGGGTACATGTACTGCTTAGAAATATAATGACTTCGGGTTCGCCGAAACTCGTGATAAAAAGTACCTGGTGGTTTCTTCTTCGCCCTTCGACCATGATACGTAATAGTAATCCGTTCTCCTAACCGTACCCCTGTCCGACCGGATCCTCCCTGTAAATAATCACGGAGCATTTTTGCATTCGCTTGAATGATAAGAATCCGGCTCTTTTCGTCATTGAATAACAGAAAGACAGGAACCTCGCCAAAACGCGTTGTACGAAACAATTTCCCCACAACTAAGCCAGTGACTTCATCACCAGCCTTATCAAATACTACTTCTTCTAACGTCAACCAATCTGGGATTTTAAAATGCATAGAGGCCCTCCTTCAGTAGTTACAGAGTGGGTAATTATGAGGTTTATCTTAGTCTACGAAAAGAATGGATATCAATACTATGTTCCATGAAGTTGTGCTACAAGACGTGCGAGACGGGTGCCAAGCGCTCGACAAGATTTCTGCTCCTTTTCATCTGGGGCTCCCTTCGCAGCTGCACCATAATGCTGCATCGGACCCTGCGCGCTCCCTTGCACAATCATCCCATGCACTAACATCGCTTCTAAAATGGACAAAATCGTCGTTTCAGCACCCGTGGCTATCCCACCACTGGAAGCAAAGGCACCACCCACTTTTCCATCGAGTTTTCCATGAATTGTTACTGAAGCATCGAATACTTGTTTCAACGGAGCCGACATGAGCCCATAATAAACAGGAGATCCAGCGATAATTCCATCGGCATTAAGTAAATCCTCGTTCGTCGTATTTTTCGCCCGTTTAACAACGACCTCCACACCTTCAACCTCAGTGACTCCTTCTTCGACAATTTTGGCCATTTTTTCAGTGTTTCCGGTTTCTGAATCATAGACAATCAATACTTTTGGCATTCTCTTCACCAATTCTAATACGTTTTACTACTCCCACTCATTTGCATAGGCTTCACACGTTTGAGCAATCTCTAGTGCATAACCCTTGGCGATATTGAATTTCTGACGCATCCGCCACTCCCCCTCCTTATTGCGTTGCCATCCCACCAACCGCAATTGCTGACCCTTCTTTAGCTCAACTAACACAATGGCCTTATGCCAGCTTGGTGTCTTCGTCAACGTCTTTCCACGGATTATCTTCAATTCCGATCGCTTGGGAAACGCTTCACCAGGCTCATCTAGCAGCGTTGACAGACCCTTGAAATACACTTCATACACCCACTGACTATCCTTAGAATAGATAACCGAATGAATGTTTTCATTCCCTAATATTCAGTAATAGTCTGACAAAGTTGCTTGTCCAGTCATCCGCGTAAGATTTGTCACACGAACTCCAACCAGACGCACCGGTGTATCTGGTTTTCGATGCGCTTCAAACAACGAAGTCACAGTCTTACACAGCGTATCTGGGTTGTTTGTACTAACAGGTAGGGTTCGACTTCGCTGCACCGTTTCATAATTACGATATCGGATTTTCACCGTCACCGTACGGAAATGATAAGATTTCGACTGCAGCCTCTGGCTAATCCGAGTAGACAGATCCTCCAGCGTTTCCACCGCCACATCTACAGATTTTGGGTCGACATCTTTCGGAAAGGTTCGGTCTTTACCCATCGATTTCCGCCGCCAGGGGCCACTCCGTACAATCCCACGATTATCAATACCCCACGCCCGATCATACAACCATTTTGACCCCTTACCAAACACAGGATAAAGCTCCTGCAAAGACATCTGTTGAATTTGTCCCAAGGTTCGAATTCCATGTTTCTTCAATCGATTTCCCGAAACGTGCCCAATGCCATTAATGGCTGTCACATCAAGAGGGGCAAGGAACTCGGCCACAGCTTGAGGATCCTGTGGCACCAGGGTAATACCCATCGGCTTATTCTGTTCGGTCGCAATTTTTGCTACCGCCATATTTGGAGCAATCCCAATCGATGCAGGGAGTTTCGTCTCCTCTTTAATCACGGTTTGAATTTCTTGCGCTAACGCCCTCGGGCTTGGATAGGCTTTCACACGTTCAGTAACCTCAAGATAGGCTTCATCAATACTCGCTTTACGAATCCGGCGCTCATCTGCAAACCGTTCAACAACCTCCATGACTTCGTCGGAAGCTTCAATATAATTGGAAAACTCGCCAAAGACAAAGACCGCGTCAGGACACAAATTATAGGCCTTTAGCACCGACATCCCTGACCGAATACCAAATGCTCGTGCTTCATATGACGCTGCTCGTACAACACCCCGATCCTTTCCCTGCTTAGGATCCGGACCCACACAAAGCGGTTGTCCAATATATTCTGGATGCACCCGACATTGTTCAACTGAGGCATAGAACGCATCCATGTCTATGTGCATTATCCACCGAGGCATGCAACTAACCTTGAATCACCGCTTTCTCTAGATGATTGTTTCTAGCAACTGAGCATTAAATAGGGAGAGAGACCCGCAGCGAAGTGACACCAAACATGTCCTTCTGACCAAGATCACAATCATTTCTTCAGGATACGTGGAGCCTTCCATTCATCCCGCAAGATGCTGTACAGAACGCCATCCCGCCACTCTCCCCGAATAAACACTGATTTTCGAATCACTCCCTCTTTCGTAAATCCAGCTTTCTCTAACACGCGCTGTGATGCTCGATTCGCCGGGTTTGTTTCAGCCTGAACACGTACCACATTTGCTGACAGGAACAAATAATCTACCAACACTTGTACGGCTTCCGTACAATAGCCTCTATTCCGCTCTGCTGGTAACACTCGATAACCAATCGTGTAGTGTTTATTCACAGCTTTATGCATAATGTGACCAATTTTTGTGCCATCTTTCTTCTCAATCATAAACCACTTTTCGCCAGACGGTAACTGCTCCAACCAACGTTCAATCTCACCAAGCGTCACCTGTTCCAACGGTTCAAATTCCCCACTAAAATTCGGATCATTCGCCCATTCCACTACGAGTGGCAAATCCGCCTTTTCCATAACCCTCAAATTCACAGTCTTTCCTTCAAGCAAAAAAACACATCCAAATTCTTCGACAGTTTCTCAGAGGATAATTACTTACCAATAACTTCACCTTACTGCATCCGCTGAATTCGTTTTCTTCTGACAATAAGATACACCAAGATGCCGACTTGGATTATGATTATTACTGTTCCTAACACCACAAAAGGTTCCATCCCTGGCGGAACAATGATAGGACCCCATGTATCTGTGGAACTTGCGTAAGCATAGGCGTAGTTGAATCCTCCTCCTGCTCCTGGATAATTATAACGACCCACCATTCGTAAACATATCTGCGTTATTGCATCGAAGCTAATGCCTTCTAAAATTAGGCTATCATCCCAATATATCCGAACACGAAAATCATAACTCCGTGTTATTCTAACTGTTCCGCTCCCCTCCAAAGGTAAGAATGCACCTTCAGAGTGAACAGCTTCAATACTCGCTACTGGACGACACGAACTTGCTTCCCAGTAATCTCGGCATTGAAGTCGAATGGTCCACGAAGCATCTTCAGAGAAATTATCTGAGGCATCTAACAGCCGAAGTTCAATCTGAAAGGCTGGAGTATTCGAGGGTGCGCTCCATCCCAGCTCCGTTTCTACAGTAAATTCTCCATAAAAGGCTTCTTGTAATGTGTACACAAAATGAAACCCATTATACGCGGGATCACTTCCTCCCGTATTGAAAACGGGGACATAAAGCCACGAAGCTCCCCTCAACCATGATCCACAAGTGAAATTAAAATCTGGAGATCCAAACTTATGGGTCTCCCAAGTGATTGGATTCAAATAAAAAAAATCATCTAGCAGAACAGGCACCTGCCCAGAACAACTCGACTGCATTAATGAGAAGTAACAACATCCTGAACAAAACACAAGAAACAGACAGCATAATCCAATCCGATTAATCATCCCTCTCGCCATGATAACCAAACCCACACATTTACCTCAGAAAACCGAGAATATAAATTAACTTCTAATGGCAAACGAACAAATGCTCAATACATCCGACATAAATCCGAATTGGTTGCGATTTCAACAAATAAAACCCAGAAAAAATCTCATTTTGCCAGCCTATAAAATTGAAAACCGTCCTTAATACTAGGGACTGGTGATTGCTTGGGAGAAGACAATGACCTGTTCCAGCGATCAATAGCTGCTTTCGCCGGAGGCTACCCTGAACGAGCGAAAAAACGAATTTTAAAACTCCTTAAAAAAGATCAAAACAACCTCGAACTCCTTACGCTTCTCACCACTATCGAGCAACAATACAACTCCCCCCAAAACGCTCTCACTACCGCCCAACGCATCACCCAACTCGACCCCAACAATCCCCAAAACTGGAACAATCTTGGCCACCTCCATATTGCCCTCAGACAATGGCAAAAAGCTGAACAATGCTACGCTACTGCTGCCACACTCGACAACGCCCCACCCACCATCTTTTTGAACCATGCACGGGTACTCATCGAACTGGGCAGACCTCAGGCGGCATCCCTTCAGCTGAAGCACGCTCTCAAAAAATCACTTCCCGGCGTGCTAGAAAGCAACATCCAAAGGGACCCAGAATTTATCAAACTCCGTCCCCTCCTTGCAAAGCTACAATAATTTAGAATACTATCGCTACTTTTGTCAACCTTACATTGACCCTTTTTCTTGCTCAACTAGCTCAAGTTGTACTTATATTGTTCTTTCACTACTCAAGTAGAATATACGCTAGTTTGCTTCTCCAACATGAAAATACCAGTTGGAGGTGAATCAACATGGAGTTGTGGCTGCTGATTCTGCTAATCTTCCTCCTGACCGTGTTACTGATGGTAACACGGATGGTCCACCATACAGTAGCTGCTTTGATGGGCGCCGTGTTGGCATCAATCGCACTAATCATCAACGGCGTCCCCGGGGAAGACGTATTGGCTATGGTGCGTTTAGAACCAATTCTTGTTATCACTGGAATGACGGTAGTGGCTGAAGTCATGCGAGGTGCAGGAGTATTTCAGTTCATCGCAGTCCATGTCATCCGGTTGACTCGAGGGAATCCCCAAAAGCTGTTCATTTTGTTTTGTGTACTGACAGCAAGCCTATCTACGGTCCTCCTTAACACAGTGGTAATAGTGATAATGGCATACCTGACCATTCTAACATGCCAGGCTCTCAAACTTTCACCCCATAAGTTCCTGCTGGGAGAGATGCTAGCCGTAGGCGTTGGTGGTGCTTTCACCTTAATCGGCACTTCGTCTAACGTCATTGTAGCACATTACGCCGGATTCGATTTCGCTTACTACATCTTACGATTTGGACTGCTTGCAGTAATCGTATTGTCGATAACCTTACTCGCCTTGTTTTTGATATTTCATCGTCAATTGAAAACATATGATGTAGCAGCATTTGAACAAATCATGGATTTTGATCCATGGACAATGGTTCCCAATCGACGATTGTTTTGGGTATATTCAGGACTCTTTGCCTTACTCATCATAGCATTTGCCGTATTTCCTCAAGCCTACGTTGTGGCCCTAGCTGGAATGATGGTGTTCATGATTGCAAGTCAAGCCGATCCCCGGACCAGCCTACGTGACATAGAATGGGACATCATCTTCTTCATAGGCGGGCTTTTCATTCTTGCTGGGGCACTACAGCTTGTTGGGGTTCTCACAGTGTTATCACGAGTAATCTTGCAGGTAAGTGGAGGTCAACTGATTCCAACGTCGTTAATGATGTTGTGGGCAACGTGGCTGGGGACTCTTGTTATTGGTGGTTCGCCCATAGCCACTACCTTTGCCCCACTTGCTTCCGAAATGGCTATCACGATGGGGTGGGCGGCGGGTTTACAGGATCCTCTGTATTGGGCCATAGGATTTGGATCGGCTCTTGGTGGAATCGCTACGCCCTTTGGTGCCGTACCGTTGCTCGTATTTTCGATGTTGCGTTTCAAAGATTCGACGCTCTCCTATCGCTCCTTTCTCAT
>JBHLNC010000384.1:0-2539 GCA_048937435.1 Promethearchaeota archaeon
CAAACTACGCAAACCACTTGAATAGGATTATTTGTCCCACCCCTCTTTTCCGATGAGGGGCACAAATGCCACAGACATCTGTTTCCGTTCTTTCACCTTCCCCTTCTCATCCTTCGAAACCAACAATAACTCCTGCCAGAAGTGATGACGCCCCACAGGAATAAGCATCAAACCCTCTGGCTTCAGCTGCTCAAGAAGCGATGGAGGCGTATAAGGGGCTGCAGCAGCAACCATAATGCGATCAAAAGGCGCCTCTTCCGGATAACCCAAAGTTCCGTCTCCCAAAATCACTGTAACCCGTTCAGAATACCCTGCCCGTTCCAGATTCTTTTGAGCAAACTCAACCAAAGCTGGTTTACGCTCAATTGTAAAGACATGTCCTGAAGGAGGTGATCCCGAAGGTGATACCACTTCAGCAACCAACGCAGCATGATATCCTGACCCCGCCCCCACCTCTAAGACCTTCAACCCCTCTGTTAGCTGGAAAAGTTCAAGGTAGATTAAACACATGTGGATTGCAGAAATTGTCTGCCCCTCACCGATAGGTAATGGAGAATCCACGTAAGCATCACGCACCAGATGGTCGGGTAAAAACAGCTCTCGAGGCACAGCGCGGTACGCACGGATTGTTTCCGTACTAGAAATTGTCCCTGAGGAAATTAAACGCTTTAATGTCGACTCCTTCATTTCAGCCATACGAGTCGTATCTTCTGATGGCGTACAATCACCCACCGACACATCAAAGCGCTCTTGGCTTCAAACTATTTGTACTCCCCCTACTAAATATTCAACTATGGAGAACAAAACGCAGGTAAAATTGGCATTAACAGCCAAAGGGCATACCAACATACAAGCCACCCACTCTTCAACCTTCGAAATAACCTTAGATTCCCACTTATCACGACGAGGTGACTGCATTATCGGTGTTGAAGCCTCCCATTCAGCACAAGATATCAACAACATTCTAGGAGCGGCATTACGACGTCCAAACAGTCAGATACACACCTACCTTTCTGTAGGTGAAATTTCAGACATTATTCAGGGGTGGGGGTCACCTAAACTCAGCCTTTCGGAGGAAACTTCGTTAGTGTGGCGAACAAGCGATTTCGTTGATGCCCGAACTGTTGCTATACAATGCGATAAAGCTGCTAAAAACCTCAACCGGGCTTTGATAGCCCTACTCCAAAATCCAGATTCCATCCTTCAGGTAACTCTTATCGTGTTTTCCGGTGCGATCTGAAGGTCTATAACCACTTGGAATTCATGTGGCGCGAAAGGACGAACAATTCTCGTACTACTAACTGTGGCTTTTCTCCCAAAGTTTCCTAGTTCTGCAATCACTTCATCACATAACATTTCCAACGATCGCGATTCAGTGGTGATTCCATAAAAATGAATGACTCCCCCACTCGAACTAATTGCTGTAGCAGCAGCATCTAAATAGTCAAAGGCATTGTGTGGGAGATTCATTATGACGCGATCAGCTTTCTTATCTAATTGGTCTTGGATAATTAGTCGTGCATCACCGGTTAAGGGAACTACTTCACCTGTCAGACGATTGAGTGTGATGCTCTTTTTCAAGCATTGAATCGCTTGTTCATTGACATCGATGGCATACACTGTAACAGGTTGACGTTTCGCTGCCAAGAGAGCGAAGGGGCCAACCCCAGTAAACATATCCACAATGATTTCTTGTGCCTCAACTAATTGAGTCACCCTATCATGTTCTGTTCCCAATCGCGGACTGAAATAAGTTTGAGCTACATCAACAGCTAGTTTAATCCCGTATTCAGTGTGCACCGTCGTAGTTTGGTCTTTGCCTGTGATTAGACGAAGAGGGCGAACTCTGTACACTCCTTCAACGCCCCCCTCCTTAGCATAAACAGTAACCACACGTGAGTTTACTTCCCTAATGGCTTCTCCAATTACCGTCTCATACGGAGTAAGTTTGGAGTCTAATTCGACAATCGCAATTGTGCCGATTATGTCCAATGAATGAGGGATTGATTCAACCAATCCCACAGGAAGTTTTCCCTCAAGGGCTGTGGTAAGATCTGGCGGCTTTCGCACAAGAGGAGTGATGTCTTTTTGCACAAGGGCTAATGGTCCAATCCTCTGTTCTAATGCTGACAATTCTTTTGCAGCGATAGAACGTTTAGTGGGAAAGAATAGATGCTTGTCCTCTTTTATGATGGGAAAATCAGCATCTAAAAGCTCTTTCTCAACTAGAAGAATGCGGAGTTGTTCACCTAGGCGCTGTTCGACCTGTATACAAGCCTTCCTCATGGTTCTATCCTACTCAGGTCGTACTCGGAGCCTTTTCTTTTTCCTCGGAGGGCGTTTCACGGAAAATTTTGACGCGACCCGGTGTAAGAATAATATAACGATTACCCAATTGCGCAATATCCCCATCAATACTGATACACACAGCACGTAACTGCTCAACCGCTCGTTTCAACTGTAACTGTAATTCCGTACCCTGTTGCACCAAAGGCGATACATCCAACACAACAAGATTGCCTTTCCGAACCTCATCAGA
>JBHLNC010000040.1:0-9995 GCA_048937435.1 Promethearchaeota archaeon
TAGGACTTAGAAATTTGGGTTCACGAGAAAAGAGAAGTCTGGCATCGCCACCGCTTAGACCACTAACTGAGCGAATGTTCTCGGTAATGCCCCGTTCGAGGGATTGTTTCATGACTTCCCAAGAAATGACCATCTGCCCTCGAATTGTGCTTGGAGACTCGTCTTCCTGCTCAGCTTCGACAGCAAGCACAATATCGCCAATGCACTTTTTCTGACGTCCTGCAAGCTTAATGAGCTGTTTCATCGATTCATAATGCACTACAAACCACCTCAGTATATGGGAGGAATAATTCGCACAATCTGCGCCTGATCTTCCAATTCGCTGATAACATTAGAGGGGAGTGGTTGATCCATCTCCACTGCCATGGCAGCTAAGCCGCCTCTTCGTTGGCGACTTACATGCATAGTTGAAATGTTGACTTTACTTTGGGCAATAAGGGCTGACGCTTTGGCTACAATTCCTGGCCGATCATTATGGATAGTAATGAGGGTATGATATTCACCAGACAATTGGATGGGAAGTCCGTTGATTTCGATAATGCTGATATTTCCTCCTCCCACAGAAACAGCAGTGATTTCAAAGTGTGTACCACTTACCCCCGCTAGGAGAAGCCGAAGAGTATTCGGATGGTAATCTTCTCCCAAATCGACTTTCTGAAATTTGACTTTCATTCCTCGTTCTTTTGCAATCGCAAAGGATTCCTTGATTCGTTCATCAGCAGCATCGTATCCGAGGAGTCCTGCAATGATGGCTTTATCTGTTCCGTGGCCTTTTCCAGTGAGAGCATAGGACCCATGAAGTTGAATGATGGCTTCGATAACAGGTTCACCCATGATTGCTAAACTAATCTGTCCAATCCGTACAGCGGCCGCTGTGTGAGAGCTGGAAGGGCCTATCATAATTGGTCCGATGACTTCGAAGACGCTGTCAGCTTTGCCCATTTCATCCACCAGCTTATGCTGGGTTTAGTTTCTTCTTAAACGATTCGTTGAACAAATGAAATAATATACTGTCTGCAGGAAGCAGCGGAGAATCTTTGGTAAAGTTTCAGATCAACTGTGGTAGAGGTATTACGAAAATAAAGAACCAGAGGCAAAAGACTGTTATGAGGATACTTGTTATTACGATCCCCCAATCTTTTGCGGTAAATCGCGGATGGGAAAGAAAGGTTCGGGTTTTAGCAAATCCAAAACCTCGTCCGTCCATTGCTAGAGTAAGGGCATCAACACGCCCGAGAGCTGAGAAAATTAAAGGGATGAAAGTGTAGCGGATTCGACGCATGAAACTTCGGATGATTCCGCGGTCGATAGGGATACCGCGGGCTCGTTGAGCAGCTTGAACTGTATTAGATTCGTCATCAAAGAGTGGTACTAATCGGAGAGCAAGAACGAGAGTATAGCCATACCGGTACGGGATGCGGAGTTGTGTGAGGGAGGCGGCAAATTGGCTGGGATCTGTTGTGGCAACAAACAGGGCACTAACTAAGACAATGTTGATGAGCCTGAAGGCTAGATTTAGGGCGTTAGTGATTCCTGTGGTTGTGATAGGGAGGAATGGACCAAATCCTGGTGCTAAAGTGGGAATGAGATAGAAGATAATGAGGCCATAAGGCGTGAATAAAATTTGGACTATTGCAATTAATATGATGAATGCGAGGAGGCGACGCAGTCGTCCAAAAGCATAACGTATGCTAATTTTGGCTATGACAAATCCGAGTAAGATGAGGCAGAAGAGGGTAATTGCCGTGAGAACGGAAACCAGCGTGACTGTGAGTATTGCAGCAAGGATTAAGACAAGGAAATTGGTAAGTGGGTTAAGACGATGAATAAAGGAGTCACGTTGAAGGTATCCAAAAGAGGAGGTTCGAGTTTTCATCTGTCTTGTTCCACCTCTACTTTTTTCAATTCTAATCGGTAGGCTGAATCCCCGAGAGCTTTCATGTAGTCGATTCCTTGCTGAACTGGAGCATCAATCAGAAGCTGCCCGGTGTGGAGGAATAGTAACCGATTACAATAGCTCTCAACAATTGATGAATCATGGGTGGCTAGTAAAATTGCGGCACCGTTATTTGCGGCTTGTTGTTGGAGGCACATTATTTGGTGGACATTTCGGTAGTCTTGACCAATGAAGGGTTCATCTAGAAGAAGCAATTGGGGATGATGCAGGAGGATTGACGCAATTGTAAGGCGTCGTTGTTCACCCAGACTTAAAGAAAAGGGCGATTGATCGCGATAGCTAGATAAACCCAAGACAGCTAGTAATTCTTCTGCCCGTTCACGGGCCACATTCGGTTCAGGGATTTTCAAATGCTTGGATGCTAAAAGAACCTCCTCCCACACAGTCTGGGTGAAAAGTTGATGCAGTGGATTCTGAAATATTATGCCTACTTTTTGGGCTAGCTTAGACACTGGTTGTTCAAGGAGATTCTCTCCATTTAGTTGAATGAGTCCCGTATCTGGGTGTAAAAGCCCCATTAAATGGAGAAGAAGTGTGGATTTGCCCGAACCATTGGCTCCCATTATGGCAATAATCTCTCCAGGTTGGACAGAAAAGGTGACATCCTTGAGCGCTGGTAAAGAGGGAGCGAATTCTTCCACTCGCGGATATGAATAAGTTATGTTGGAGACTTCAAGCAAGGTTGATTTGGGAATAACAGACATATTCTGTTGTTCTGATTGTGCAAGAACTAATGGGTAGAGTGCGACACCCAAATCCGTTAAGGTTGTGGGAGTTGATTGGAGTTGGTCAGGAGTACCATCAAAGCGGATTTGCCCTTTGTTCAAGAGGATAATGCGTGAAGCTACTGAGATAAACGGTTGAATTCGATGTTCAACAACGAGAATAGTCGCCCCGTTTTGGTTGAGCTGATGTAGGGTGTTGACAACTTCTTGCGTTGTGAGTGGGTCTAGACGTGCTGAGGGTTCATCAAAAATGAGAATGGGTGCCCGAATTGCGAGGAAAGAAGAGATTACTACCTTTTGTTTTTCACCTCCAGAGAGAGAATGCGTGTTACGTGATTGGAGATGGCTACCTGTAATGGTGTTTAGTGCCCATTCAAGTTGATTCCTAATTTCGTTAGGAGGGACTTGAAAGTTTTCTGGACCAAATGCGACTTCGTTAAAAACTTTCAATGTTACTAGTTGACTATCCGGGTCTTGTTGGATGAGGCTCACTTTTCGGGCTATATCTCGAATAAGGAGAGTGCGAATATCTTGGCCATTGATTTTCACTGAGCCGTGATATGTGCCGTTATACTCGTGTGGTATAAATCCTGCAACGGATCGTGCAAGAGTGCTTTTTCCACTTCCACTGGGTCCAGCAATAATTATGAATTCGCCTGGTTGTATCTTTAGTTGAATATTGGTTAGCGCAGCATTCTTGGAATCCTCGTAAGTAAATTCTAGGTTGCTGATTTCTAAAGTAGGAGGTCTACCACTTGACATTGTTTGACTAGGTGATGACAAGACTGATGACCTTCTGGACCCAATATGAGCCATGATAGTTTTTTGCCACTAGCCGTAATCCATTATCAACAATAAGAATAATCTCAGAATCATTGAGAACCTCATTAATGAGAAAAGGAGCACTAAAACCATCTGATGAAAACACTTGGAGAGTTGTGGCAATAGTCAAGGGTTGGGCTTCTGCCAAGATGACGGAAAGAGGGATTCCAGTGTAATTTTGTGGTGCAACATATGTGACGGACCCTATGAGTTCTGCTTCGATAGTAACTTCATATTCGGCAAAAGCAATGTAGGAAAAGCGATATGGCTGGCTAACTTGTCCTACGACTTCACAACTTAATGGGTCGATCACTGGTCGCCATACAAAGACTGCATAAAGACTAGCCCCAAACGATATTGTAATGAGAAAAACGACGGCAGAAAGTTTGTATGGACCGAGTCTTTTCCATGGCGACAAGGATTCGCTTCGTGATGTTACTCCATTAGGTAATCTTCGAAGGACGTTCGAGGTGATAACTAGGCTAGTCGTGGCGTGCCCAAAATAGCCTGCAAAGATAATGCCTGAACAAAAGGCAAGGATTACGAGGAGCATTATGAAGAGCCCAGGAGCTCCAGAGAAGAAGAGGAGTTGGAAAACGAGAACGTTAGATGCGGCAGCAAAACCTCCTACTATGCAATAGACTGTGAGTGAATCCCGATGGCGGAATGCACTTAATCCTATATCAACGATGAGGCCTTGGATTAGGCTGACAAAGACGATGACAAGACCATGAGTGCTTCCCGTGAAAAATTCTACAAAGCCTTTGAGGAAACCTGTTGCTGTGGCAGCCCCAGGTTTGCGAATAATCCCGGTTGCGAGAATAATCCAGAATACGTGTAATCCACTGAGGAATTGTCCTGCACCAAACGGTGTGCCGATTGCAGAATTAAGGAGCAAGCCAAGGTACCCGACGAATGTACTGAGCGCTCCACCCAGGGCACTTAGCACCGCGATTGTGGCAAGATCCCGGGTGCTGAAGTAGTACGAGGGAACAGAGCTATTCATTTCGTCACCTTGAATAATTCACTAAGTAGCAAGGCCATCACGAATCACGCGAATAGTAAGTACGTTGCGAATCCAAAAGGCGCCACCACTACCGGTGAACCAATCTGGGTGAATCGTTTGGCTAGCATCGGTATTACTGAATCCACCATCAGGAGCAAGAAAAGCCATTTGAGGGCCATCTACCCAGCCGGGGGTTATTGTTCCATTGTAGATATACGCTAGAATAAGATCACCTTGGATAGCATGAATTGATGAGTTGGGATAGAGGTTGTGGTATGCAAATGATTGCGTATACCCATCAATTGCACTGACGTTTACAATATCGTTGTCATCGATATCTGCAACTATTTCAATCAAGTCGGAAAGCAGGATCCCTGTATAAGTGCCATTTCCACGCCAATTATCAAACTGATTCTGGTATGCCGTATATGCTTCAAGATTGTTCATTCCAGCTAAGTCCATCAAATAGATGTCCCGTTCATCCTCCCCATCAATAACTGTAACGTGGAGCCGGCTGTCAATATAGACATCCTTAATGACTTCGATTGTTGCCACATTACGGACCCAACGTGCACCTGCGCTACCAAAGAACCAAGCTGGATGAGTGGTTTGATTCGCATCATCATTACTGTATGCACCATCAGATGGGAGGAAAACGGTTCGTGCTCCATCCGCCCAAGCGTCTTCATGAGAACCAGGAGTTGAATCATTATATAGGTAAGCAAGAACGAGGTCGCCCTGGATTGCTGCAATTGTGGCATTGGGATAAAGATTGCTGTATGCATAGTACTGAGTATACCCGTCAGTTGCATTTACACGAACAACATCATTAGTGTCGATTCCTCCCACAAGTTCGATGAGATAAGCTAGAGAAACGCCACGATAGTTACCGTGATCCCGCCAGTTATCGAATCGGTTTTGAGCTGAGGAGAAACCACTGTCTGGTGTCATGGAAACAAGAGAAGAGAAGTTGAGATAAACAGTCGTATCACCATTAATGACTTGGATATCAACTTCACCAGGGTAGATTGGATTTAGAGGCGGAGGAAATAGGGCAATCCCACCGAGTGTCACAGCAGCAATGATAATAGCAGCCAAAACAATGACCAGACCGTATTTCTGACTATTAGCCATTTTTGACATTGCTACCGCCTATTATGAGACAACGCCGTTAGGATATGCACGACTGTGCATATCACTATCTAAGCTTCAGAAACTGCTATTAAGCATTACGCATGGCATTAAATTTTGAAAAGTTAAGAGAAGACACGACGAAGAAGAAAGATGTGCTTCCTATCTTCTTCGGTGCCAGAGTTCTTCGCGACGCTTCTTATCCAAGTTGGGAATATCATGCCAGAAAATGGATTTGCTTTTAATGGGTGCGACTTGTTTGAGCTTGAAGACAAACATGGCAACGATATTGATGAAGATGATGTTCAGGATTACTAAGAGGAAACTGAGTCCAGAGATAACCATGCTTAAATTGTAGGCTGCAGGATTACCCATGCCTAGCATCAATAATGCGAATACGAAGTTCATACCAGCGTTGACAGCTGGTGGCATTAATGAGGCTGCTATGGCGACACCAACGAGACTACTCAAGTCACCTCTTGTGGCCGCTAGGGCAACTCCTGCACCTGAGGCAGCGGCAACTGCCATTCCAAGGATTAGCACCCAAAGTAACGCACGTGAGGCCATTTCAGGAGTAGGCCATGCCCATTCTGTGGGCCAAGAAGGTAGAAAGGTTAGAAACATTAGAATTGCGCCTATTATGACACCCATTAGGATAGCAATTGCTAATCCAAATGCTTCATTTTTGACACCTGTTTCTATGAGCCGGCGATCTTTGATTATGACACCGAAGCTTAATCCGAGGATTGGACCCATTAGTGGAGCAAGGAGCATGCTGGCTACTATAATTATCGGGCTATTGGTTGCTAGTCCTATGGCTGCAATGATACAGGACACGAGTAGAAGTGCTAGAAAGTCAAATGAAAGACGTGTGCCAGCAGCGATTTTACTATAGATTTCTTCAACGGAAAGACGTTCGGTTGGAGTGATGGTGACGGCCTCTTCAGTCATTGGTTTGCTAGCTTCAACAGGGAGAACGTCAATGATTCCGTAGTGCACTCCAACGCCAATGGCTTCAAGATCTGCCAGGATTTTTGAACTTCTCGCCGGTGAGACACGGAAAATGAGCATGAATCCTGGGGCAGTATGAATCTTGGCGATATTACGAATTTGCTCTTTTTCTTCGAGGAATTCCAAGACCTGTCCAACTTTTTCTTCAGGTATTGTTATCTGGAATAGACGCATATTGAATCCCTCACTCATATTCGAGTGAATACCCCCCTAACGCTATCTGTCTATAAGGATTATGTTTTTGACTAAGACATCGAATATATGGGGTGAAATTCGGAATGGCAGAACGCTTAATTAGCTGTAAAACTGTATTGCGTCGTATTACCCCAAACTCGCAGTAGAATCTGCTACACTGGTGGAACAGCTGTGACATCACGAAACATACTCATCAAAAACGGATTCGTTGTTGACCCACAACAAAAAATCCATGAAATCAAAGATATCGCCATACAAGATGGTAAAATTGTCGAATCCGTTGATCCTCAATCGGCAGAAGTTATTGATGCTGAAGGTCGGATGGTGGTTGCCGGGGGTGTAGAAATCCATGCTCACCTTGCTACACCTAAAGTGGATTCTGGTCGAGTGCTCCGCTGTGATCAATCGCGTATGGATCCTTACACCTATTCTGATATCTGTCGAGCTGGTGTCTGGGCGAGCGTCCCCCCAACATTCATGACAGGATACAAATATTCTCAGATGGGATACACTTTTGTCACTGAGGCTGCTACAGCGGGGATTGTAGCACGTCATACTCATGAGGAACTAGGGGAAATTCAACCTCATGACAAGATTATGTTCCCTCTCTTTGGCAATCATGTCAAGATTATGGATTACGCCCGCGAAAAAGAATATGACAAGATTGCCGCCTTCGTTGCATGGATGTTACGGGCGACAAAAGGTTATGCCATCAAAGCTGTTAATCCAACGGGTGTATGTGATTGGAGCTGGGGAGGTAACGCGGAATCATTAGACCAACAGATAAGTTGTTTTGATGTGACACCACGAGAAGCAATAATTGGCTTGTTAGAAGGCGCAGAAAGACTAGCCCTCCCACATCCTCTTCACCTTCATGCAAATATGTTAGGACGACCAGGAAATACTGACATTACAATTGAAACTATGAAACTTGCCAGTAATCGCCCTAAAACCAAACGTACATCAGGTTACAATCTACATATGACACACATTCAATTCCATTCATATGGTGGAGATAGTTTCATCACTTTTAGATCAGGAGCCGAACCCATTGCTAAGTATCTCAAAGAGAATAAAAGCGTGAGTTGCGATTTGGGACAAATTGTTTTTTCTGATACAACTACGATGACAGCGGATGGTCCTTGGGAATGGATTCTCCGTGGTATTTCTGGAAGCCGATGGGTAAATGATGATATCGAAGTCGAGTGTGGGGGCGGCGTGGTTCCATATGTTTTTAAGAAAAGTTCACGCGTCAACGCAATTCAATGGGGTATTGGTCTCGAGATAGCCTTAATGGTCAATGACCCTTGGCGGGTAATTCCAAGCACTGATCATCCTAATGCAGGAACCTTCATCAACTATCCTGTGATTGCAGCGTGGTTAATGAGCAGGAAAGCTCGTGAAATCGTCCTAAATGATATTCGTGGATCCACTAAGAAGCGAATGGATCTCCCCGCAATTGACACTGAATGGTCTTTGGAAGAATATATTATTTCAACACGTGCTGGACCAGCTAGGATTCTTGGTTTACCTAGGAAAGGTCATCTGGGTTTGGGAGCCGATGCAGATATTGCCATTTATGATCTTGACCCGAAGGAGGATTTCGCCAAAAACCCAGATAAACTCACTCGGGGCTTATCTGGAGCCTGGGTGACACTAAAAGATGGGCGAGTAGTGCAGAAGAAAGGGGAAATGGTTACTATACCAAAGGGTCGTACACATTGGATTGATGCGTCCGTTGAATCTGAATTGGCTAAAGAGGTGGAGAAGGACATTCGGGAGAACTTTCTAAGTGCTTATACTATTGCCTTCGAAAACTACCCAGTATCAAAGCGATATCTTCACCGATCTGCACCTGTGAAGCTGGCAGCTAGTTTCTAGGTCGAAAAACTAATAACCCCTAAAACGGTGCTGTGTCTCGCTCCAGTAAAAAATATTATTATTGGGAGACTGGAGCGAGGGTGCAAAGCAATGCGAAAAGTTCGAGAGTTTACACCAGCTGATGCAGAAGGGCTGGCTCAGTGTATAAATGACAGTGAAGGGGGTTGGCCTGGCGGAATCACACAGGGCGTACAACATACCACCCAACATGTCATGGACGACTACGAACGACAAGCAAAATTCAGTTGGCTCATCGCCGTTGATGAACAAGACCAAGTCGCAGGAATATCAACTTTGCATCCCCACTACGAAGACCAAGAAGCCGCCTACTTAGGTTTTCTAAATGTTTCTGATGCATTTAGAAAGAAAGGATATGGTAAAGCCCTTCTAATTGAATCAGTAGAAAGAACTAAGGAGTTAGGCTATAAACGTCTTTTTCTGGGCACTTGGGCAGGGAACCTAAACGCAGTTCCCGTGTATAAACGAACAGGATTCTTCTGGCGACCAGATACACAGGTTGAGATGGATAATTACATTCCTATGATACTCAATATGCCCATTACTCAATCCTTCTTTCAGAAGCATAACTGGTATGCTAGCTATATACGGAAAATCGAAGTCGTCCCTGATGAAATGGAGCACCGAGGTCTTCGTGTGTATGAGTATCAATGGCAAGAAGAGTCTGATTCTTTGCGCATAGTTATCGATCGAGAAAGTCGTGGGCCCACCGTAATTGAAACTAATGAGGTTTTGGTCGAATGCTGGGTCGCTGACCCTGAGCCAACTTTGGGGCTTCCCATTCCGGTCGAGTGGACTATTCAAAATAAAACGGAATCAAAGCCGCTTCAGTGTCAATTGACGGTTAAACTACCGAGAGGGTTCCAACTTGTTGAAGCACCTCGGTCAAAGATCATTGTTCAGCCGAATGACACTGTAACACTCAAAGGTGCCATTCAAGGTAAAGTCTCAATAATTCCACCAATCGAAGAAAAAGCTGCACTGGCAATAAAAACCATAGTGCTAGTGAAAGAAATTCCGGTTGAACTAGAAACAGGTATACGCGTAAAGCACCCCATTGAAGTATCAACAGTTCCTGATTCCATATGGTGTCGACCTGGAAACGAACTTCAACTTGATATTGCTCTGAAGAGTAACCTCAAAATGCCTGCAAAAGGAACTCTTTTTCTTCGTCTACCTCGAGGGCTCAAAGTACCACAGAAACAGTTTGAGGTCAATTTCACACCTGAAGGATATTCAGGAATTAGCG
>JBHLNC010000041.1:0-9993 GCA_048937435.1 Promethearchaeota archaeon
GAACAAATGAAAGCAAGCCAAGTGTGGGTATTGGGTACACCAATCTATTGGTGGGGTCCCAGCGCACAAATCAAAGCGTTCATAGATCGATGGGTGAGTATCAGTCGTGAACACTTTCGTGGAAAACGAGTTGTCCTAGCTATCCCGATGGGTGGAGGTGCAGAAAGTTATGCCCGGCACACAGTCGGGATGTTCCGGGACATCTTTGACTACTTAGGAATCCAGCATATTGCTACCGTCCTAGCTCCAGGATTTGGTAGAAAGGGTGAAGTGAAAACAGCTCACTCCATTATGGAAGAAGCCCGTCAAGCTGGAAAAAAAGCAACAGCGTGATCTAATCGAAAATTAGTCACGTCAATTTCAGAAATTTTAGAATAGCAATTATCAGAAGAAAACTAAGAGTTGTTGCTATCAGGCTGGCAAACGGAAAAGCTGTAACCACTAGTATAGGAACGGTTACGTTGATGATATTTATCACAGCATGAAATGTAAAGACACTCCAGATGTTCTCATCGCTTTTAAAGAAAAGATAACCAGTGAATAGGCCAAATAGCATGACGTGTAGAAACTGTGTTTGAAAGAATTCAACTATCCAGTTTGGCTGAAAAATGTGGATGTGTTGGAAAGAGAAAAACAATGCAGCAATTAAGATGCCCACGATGTAGCCGAATCTTGACGAAATCCGTGTTTGAACATATGCTCTATAGGCAACCTCTTCGGCGAATGCTCCAAAGACGGTGAATGTAAGGTAAAGCATGAAAGCTAGGGGCAAAGAGTAAACAACGTATGCTTCATAACCTGTAAGATTTGGAAAAGCCGTGATTTCAAATCTGCTACCAAGAACGAAACTGAACAGATACCATAGCCCTAAATATAGTAGTGCAAAAATCAGGCCAACAAGAACCCAAACATACCTCGTTTTCTTGAAGAGGAGTAATGATGACTTCGAATCATACTTCAACAAGAACAAAGTGAGAATCAAAACAGCGCCATAAGAGAGTATCAGCATGGCAAATATTTGTTCAACAAATGGAATAGCCCACCACAATGGATAGCGAAGCAAATAGATCAGAAAGGAAACAACAAGCAGAAGAATTGGTCCAAGAAAAACTCTCCAGGATTTTTCAGAAGACACTCGAACTCACCAATTTCTCAATGACAAGGCAATTCAATTAGAAAAAATTAACTTTTGTGGACTCACAAACTGGGAAGAAAAATTGGATTAATTATGACAAAGCCAAATTAGAAAAAATAAAGTGGAGCTGATATTAGCATACTAATAGGCTGGATGACCATCGTGGACTCCATTGACAAAGGCATCCTCTATGCCTTAAGGAAAAACTGCAGAGCCTCATATGAAGATCTAGCCCGAGACCACGAAATATCAGCTAATGCGATTAAACGGCGAGTGGCACGATTACAGAAATCTGGAGTCATTCATCGCTATGTCGTTCGTTTGAGCTGGAGTATGGTAGAGGCGCATCCTTTGGTCATTTTTGTGTATTCAAACCGGTCTTATGATGATGAAGAGTTCATGGAACAGCTAGGTGCCCATCCATTAGTGGAATCGGTACGCTTCGATTCATATGGTTCCGCTGTTGTGAGGGCGAGCTACCGAGAAGGTAATGATATCTTTGAGCTCAGCGAGTATTTTCGAGCTCTTGAAGGTGTGGCTGAGATTGAAATCCACCCAATCCCTACGAAGCGGGGTGAACGCACAACATTTTCGAAGCTGCAACTGAGAGTTTTGACTCAAGTGGCAAAGGATGCTCGGATGCCGATTTCACGCATTGCATCAGAATCGAGATTAACTGCAAAACGTGTCCGAAGTATCCTCAATCAGCTTCATGAAAGTCAGAGTGTGTCGTTCACTATTGATATTGATCCAACTGCAGGAGCGAGTAACCTGTTAACTTTTCGTATCATTTACCAGCCTAACACTATCAAACCAGATGAGGTCGTGAAACCCCTTAAAGAAGAATTTGGTACAGAATTTTGGAATGAATGGCATTCAGCCTCACAAAATTTGATGTGGATTGATTTTGTGTTGGAAAACGTGCGTGATGCTGAACCTATTGCGAAACGTATTCGGATGATGCCTGGTGTTGAAATTCAAAATACCATTGTACCATACCCTGTTCGTTGGTTTACCGGTTATCGAGATACCCAGTTGACAGAGATGCTTCAAAAATTAAATGAGTGATTTTTGCCTGAAATAAAAAATTTATCTTGGTTATCGTGTGGTGAAACTGGAAACAATGAAACCAAATCATCATATAAACGCAACAGAAACTGCATCCTGGTTCTCATGGAAAACAATCATTCTAGTTTCAGGACTTGGGATATTAATTGCGAGCATTGCCATTGGAGCATTAATCATTCCACCACTTCTCCAACCCAATGATAGAACTGCCCCGAATTTTTCTCTCACTGCCTTTAATGGCACCAGCTTTTCTCTCTCTGATTTCGAAGGGCAGGTTGTTGTTCTTAACATCATGTCAACCTCATGTCCAGTGTGCGCTGATCAGATTACGGGACTTCAAGAGATTTTGGATACATTCGGAAATGAAGTCATAGTAATTTCAGTGTCAATTGGCTATGAATCCGATACGGCTCTTGAAAACTATGCTCAAACGTGGGGCGTCACTTGGCTCTTTGCGGCGGACACTGGTGAACAGAATGTCTATGGAAAGTACGCTGTTGCATTTATTCCAACCACTGTGATAATCGATCAGAATCTTCAGCGAATAGCCAGGTATGTTGGTGGCACTGAAGGATCCGATTTCATTTCAGAAATTAATCAACTGCTCAGTAATGGATCAAACATTTACCGATCATTGATTACCAATAATTTCCCTCCTTACCTAGAGAAGGAGGTAGGGAGAGAGTGATACCTCCCTTCCTTGTCATTCTGATTTATCTGGAAGGAATCTTAGCCTGTTTTTCACCTTGCGGTTTAATTGTAATTCCGCTTTACTTGGGATTTCTTACAGCGTATGAACGGAAACCCTGGCGTGCTCTTGCCGCCGGTACCGCCTTCACACTCGGGTTTGCGTTAATTAGCGCTCTCGTTGGTGTCGTGGCTGGTGTTATTGGATTGATATTGCCTCCCCAGGTAATCACCTATGCTATCCTTGGTGTTATTTTGATTGTATGTGGTGTCGTGTTTATCAGCTCATTACATCAATATGCCTGTAAATACACACCCATCCAGAAATTCAGTCATTTCTCCGGCATCTTAGGTGCGTTTATCCTCGGGTTCAGTTATGGTTTTGTGGGAATTGCTTGTGTCACGCCAATCATTGCTGGTATATTTATCATCATTACTTTGTATGGTAACATCGTGATAGGAGCCGCGCTCCTATTCCTTTTTGGTTTAGGCTACGGGACACCACTGATAATTGCTAGTCCACTAATTGCGAATGGGCATCAACTTATTGGAGAAAAATATGGAACGGCCAGCCTCTGGTTAGGTCGTGTAGCAGGAGTTATTCTAATTATTATTGGCTTTGATTTGTTGCTTCCACTTTTTGGTTTTCACACTATCATTTTTCGATTTCTTACAGGAGGAATAGGTCCCTAAACGAGTTAGTGAAAGGAACAGATTTTTTTTACCGATTTAGCCCTGATTTCGTTCAGTCTGTTACTGAGGTGAAATGCTTGACACTCATTGATGCCGTGCTTAGCCGACGAAGCATTCGAAGCTACGAAAAAAAAGAGATTCCAAAGGAAGTTTTGGATCAGATTCTTGAAGCAGGCAGGTTGGCCCCATCTGCAGCGAATAAACAGCCATGGCACTTTATCGTGGTGACTGATGAGGAAATTAAACAGGAATTGTCAAAAGGGCTATTTAGCCGATTCATCAAGGATGCACCACTAACTATTGTTGGGTGTGCTCATAAAGATCGGATTGCTGGAAGATGGTCGGTGATTAGTACGGTTATCGCATTGCAAAATATGGTTATCGCGGCTTGGGCGCTTGGTGTGGGGTCTTGTTGGATTGGAGCTTTTGGTGAAGATAAAGTGAGGAAATTACTGAACATTCCGGACCGATATAATGTTGTTGCAGTCATTCCGTTTGGATATCCAGCTAAGATTCCTGGACTCAAGAGAAAGAAGTCTATTGACAAGATTACGAGTTTCAATAAGTTTTTAAAATAGATTTATTTTATTCAGTAAAATTAGAACTAATGTTCAATTTTTCCGAAATAAATATAAAGGAATTCCACACTTTTCCCTTCTGCTGGGATTCTCTCATGAATGAAATGGATACGGAAACCGCATGGAATGTCATCGGAAAACTGGGCACAGATGTTGCCTACGTGCTGAGTGCAATCGCAAATGAAAAACGGTTGCAGATTCTCACAGCGTTGCTATATCGTCCTCGGTTATTCAGTGAAATGCGAGAATTGACAGGGCTAGGTAAAACAGCCTTATCCCATCATCTCGGATTGCTAGTGAAGGCAGACATAATTCTTCAGAAGAGCCGAGGTCGCTATGAGGTCAGTTCTGATGGCCAGATTATGCTTTCAGCGATAAGCTCAGCGTATTTACAGACTCGACACCGACAAGAACTGCAATCCGTGCGGACTTCGAGATGGATTGAGAGGATCTATGCTGAACGAAAGGAGAAGGACATTGAAGACTTATTTGTACAAGTCATTGAATTGGAACCGATGCGGGTTGCTAGTGTACGAGTAATTAGTGAAACACCGGAAACTGATGCCTGGGAAAATATGCGGGCATGGGCTGAGCCCCAAGGTTTACTAGAAGACTTAGATAATCACCCAGTGTTTGGTTTCAATAATCCGAATCCATCGCCTGGTCAGAAGGAGTATGGGTATGAGTTCTGGATTCGGATGGGCACTCTCTTCCAAGGTGAAGGTGAGGTTGTAGCAAAAGATGCTGATGGTGGGCTTTTTGCTGTAACGTCATGCAGACTAGGTGAGGAAATAGAATCCGAATTCACAATGAAGTATGGGTACTTAGAGCCTTGGAAAAAACTGGCGGAGTGGGTTGTCCTGAGCGAAAAATATGAGATCGACGACAGCCGCCAGTCTCTGGAGAAAACACGGAACCCAGGAGCCCCTATAACTGAGGTTGTCCTCGATTTGTATCAGCCCATCAAGGAGGTTCCGAAGCCCTCTTAATCATATGTGAGAATTGGATGTGAAAAAAGTGGGAAATAAAGAAATTCGTATTGTTCGGCTTGAACCGATGCGCGTGGCCAGCTTGCGTGTAATTAGTATTACACCAGAGCTAGAAGCCTGGGCTAAGATGCGTGCCTGGGCAGAATCGAAAGGACTGCTGGGTGACTTGGTGAAGCATCCAGTTTATGGTTTTAATGAGCCTCCACCTGAACCTGGAAAACGTGAATATGGGTACGAGTTCTGGATTCAGGTGGATGATGACATCAAATCAGACGATATAGTCGAGGTGAAGGAAGTAGAAGGCGGCGAATACGCCGTAGCGACATGTGTGCTGAAGGAGGAATTGGAATCCGACTTCTTCAAAGAACATGGGATCTTGGAATCGTGGCATCGCTTAGATGAATGGGCAAAGGCGAATGGCTACAAGTATCGAGGCCATCCAGGGTTGGAAAAACCTCATGACCCTGATGCTGGTCCAGATCTTGTCTTGGATCTGTACTATCCGATTACCAAGTAGCGGATTCCATTGGTGCAAGAGTCAATTGAAAGAAGGAGTTGATAGTGAGAATGAAGAAAGTAGATCTTGGTCAGCTTCGTTACGTGGAAGCGACCGAGGCCGATATTCCGGCCTTGACTGCGGTGATGACTCGGAGCTTTGATGATGATTCACAACGGTTCCGAGGTGAGCCCGAAGGAGGACCTGACGGATACAATAACGGGGGCTTCTTTCGACAGTTTATGCGTCCCGGTAACTGCTACAAAATCATGCTTCGTGACACTTTGATCGGGGCGTTCATAGTGTTTCGAGATTATCCAGAAAAGGGATCAAACGTGCTAGGTACAATCTTCCTGGATCCCGAGTATCAGAATATTGGCATTGGTACACAGGTAATGGAATATATTCATAATATGTATCCAGCAAAGCGGTGGGTATTGGATACACCTGAGTGGCATACTCGGAATCACCATTTCTATGAGAAGCTGGGTTATCAGAAAATTGGAGAACAACAAGAACCCCATGCAGGCTTTACACTCCGGATTTATCAGAAGACCATTGATGAACCCTCGCCGAAGGCTGGTGGTCGGGCGTTTGCGATCCTGTCTTGGACCTTGTAACAGAATTACTTAGATGAAGGGGTCCCTAATTATATAGAAGAGCGAATATGGGATGTTTGAATGGGACCCCTTCGGGTTTCCAAGATTGTAATGGAAAAATGGATTGGACGAAGATTGTATGGTTGAAGTTGTGTCAAAATGTGGGATGAATTGTGCTGGCTGTCCATGGTCACCGATTACTCGGAAAGATCTGGCACCAGAAGATTTTCCGGCGTTTGCCACGCGAGCCAAAACGATTCTGGGATATACACCGACGAAGAATCCGTGCCTGTTGTGTTTGACATCGGAGGACAAAATTTCAAAGGATGTAAAGCATTGGCATGCAAACTTCCGCCGTGGATGTCGGATTCGGCAATGTGTGATGAGATCGGGCATCAAAAACTGTGCGTATTGTTCTCGATTTCCTTGCGATTTTGAATTACAACATGCAAGCACTTGGACCAGGGAAACCTTTGAGAAGAGAATGGGTAAGCCAATATCCGATGAGGATTATCGAACTTTTGTCGAGCCTTTTGAGGGTGTGAAGCGTCTTCAGAAAATCCGCTCAAAATTATCCCCGGCCCAGATTGTCGATCCTATCGTGGAAAAACCTTTGAAACTAAAAGTTGTGGACTTTCCAGAAAGCTTACCTTACTCAGCAAATGAAATTGAAGGCTTCAAGGCGGTTCATTCTCTCCTTTCAAAAATCAAGAAATCCTCGTTGGGATTGAAAGACACTGACATTTTGCCACAGCAACATAGACTGAAAAGTCGAATTCTTCATCTTATTCGGTTTCTCTGGATTTTTGCCAGGTATGGAGTGTTCAAGAAGGAGAATAGTGGGTATCTGGTAATCGAACCCGAGCCATATCTTGATAATAGAGGAAGCGAGTCAGGGCTTGGCACCTGGACTACGGTTAAAGATATTGTGCTAAAGAACCTCAAAAAATTTGGAGTACATGGGGAACTTGTCAAATTAGCGGATGGATGGACGACTCCTACTCAGAGTTTTAGAAAGCAAGGGTGGAAAATGAAGATCTCATTTGATAAAAAAATCAGTGGCATTTCCTCTTTGAACGCGCTAAAAGATTATGCGATGAAACTGGATACTAAGTACGGGAAACGGGCTCATCGCTATTTCAAAGATGCTGATATGTGTGTGTTATCAGAAACCTGAAGGAGAATCAATGCAATGGAGAAAAACATCTGTGGAATATTTGTAACCGAATATGATAGTAAGGATAAAGCCCAAGCAGCCATCGAGTACATGAAAAATTGTCCACATCTAATTATGGCAGGAGTAATGGGTGAAAGAACTTCGATGGTTTTCATTGTACCTGATTCGCTGCGATGGTGGTTTGAGGGCCCTGCTGAGAACCCTGAGGTTTTAGGTGCAAAAGCCGTGAAAGTCTTCATTTTCGATAAAATTGTATACCCAGAGGAATATGAACCTCGGTTACCGGATGTCCTGGGTGAAACGCCACCTTGTGGGGCAAATTGTCAAGAGTGTCCGATGAGTGAAAAGTATAATTGCCCTGGCTGTCCAGCTACTCTGAAGTATAAGGGTTAAGTTATTGTTTCTCGTCGCGAACTTGGTAGGTTTGATGCCTCTTTTATGAGAAAGGGAACTAATGGCTCAACCGACTATCTTTAAGGAGTTAGTTACTACTCTTTTTACTACATCATATCGCTGTTTCGAGTTGTGAACTTCCATGAAGGGAGAAGTTGTCAAGAATTACATTAACGGGCGTTGGGTCGAGTCAAAGTCGAAAGAAACCCGAGATGTTACTAACCCAGCAACTGGTGAACTTTTAGCCAAAACACCCATGTCCACTGCTGAGGAAGCCCAAGAAGCTATCAGGGCAGCAAAGATAGCGTTTGAGCGTTGGCGGTCAACACCAGCTCAGACCCGGGTTCGTTACCTATATCGGTTCCGGAATTTGCTTGAAGATCATTTTGAAGAGCTCTCGAAGGCCCTTACCACTGAACATGGAAAGATCCTTGATGAGGCAAGGGGAGAATATCGTCGAGCAGTTGAAAACGTTGAAGCAGCTGCTAGTGTTCCCACACTTCAAATGGGGTATAATTTTGAAGATATTGCCGCCGGGATCGATGAAATGGTGATCAAACAACCCTTGGGTGTGTTCTTCTGTGTGGCACCATTTAATTTTCCAGGGATGGTTCCGACGTGGTTTTGGCCATTTGCTGTTGCGTGCGGGAACACGTATATTGTGAAACCATCCGAACAAGTTCCTTTGAGTCAGATTCGACAGTTTGAACTAATCGATAAGGTCGGATTTCCAAAAGGCGTGATGAATCTGGTCAATGGTGGACCCGAAGTGGTGAATGCCCTCATCGAAAGCCCGGATACTATCGGGATGTCCTTTGTCGGTTCAACTCCAATCGGTAAATTACTCTATAAGAAATGCGGTGAACATGGCAAACGAGCACAAGTTCAAGCTGGTGCGAAGAATTTCATCACGGTGATGCCGGATGCCAACATTGAAAGAACTATTCCAAACTTGATGAGTTCGTTCTTTGGAAATACGGGGCAGCGATGTCTGAGTGGCGCAGTATTGCTTGCTGTTGGAGAAGTTTACAAGCCACTTAAAGAAGCCGTTGTGAAAGCCGCTAAAGCATTGGTTATTGGTGACGGGTTGAACGAAGATGTGCATATGGGCCCCATTGCCACGAAGGCTGCGCTGAAGCGAGTATTAGGTTACATCGAAACAGGAATCAAAGAGGGTGCGGAACTCATTCTGGACGGACGGAATGTCAAAGTTAAGAATTATCCGAAGGGTCTCTTCATTGGTCCCAACATCTTCGACAAAGTTAAACCAGAGATGACGATAGCCAAGGAGGAAATCTTCGGTCCAGTTATGTCGATTATTCATGTGAAAGATTTGGACGAAGCCATAGACATCATCCATGCCAACCCATATGGGAATGCATCATCAGTGTTTACTTCGAGCGGAAAAGTAGCCCGAGACTACCAATACCGAGTTAGGGCTGGGAATATCGGTATCAACATTGGCATTGTAGCTCCGATTGCCACTTTTCCGTTTTCAGGAATGAAGGATTCCTTCTTTGGTGATTTACATGGGCAGGGAAAGGATGCCGTAGATTTTTTCACAGAAAATAAAGTGGTCATTACGCGGTGGTTTTAACCTGAAGTGGAAGGTGATGCAATGGACCTCGGAACCTTTGGGGCAGTCATTAGATTTGCCCTTGAATTGGAGGCTATGGCTGCAGCATTTTATGAAACGGCTTCCGTAATCACGTCAACTGAGAAATTGAAAATTTCTTTTGAAGCGTATATTCAGAAACGATTGTTGCGGATGGAGACTCTGAAACGACTTCGACGTGAAAACACGACAGAAATGATTCTTGAACCAATACACGGATTGTACGACGAGGAATACAGAGTAAAATCTGAGTGCCCTGAAGGCTGTCCTGATGAGGAGCTATTGAAACTCGCATTCGAGCTCGAAGAGAAGAATCAGAAATTTTACGAGGCCGCTGCTAAGAAAATCGAATTCTTGATTGAACCTGCAGACATCTTTGATCATTTTGCTAAAGAAAATGGAGATAATGTCCAGTCACTTCAGAAAATGAAATAGAAAATGTAACTATCAAAGCTAGAGTAGATTCTTCAACGCTTTTAGAGCTGCTTTTTCTGCTTCATAAATCTCTGCGAATCGTATACTCAGGTCCTGAAAGAAGGCAATGAGTTCTTTATCGTTTCATG
>JBHLNC010000385.1:0-2531 GCA_048937435.1 Promethearchaeota archaeon
CGGCGCTTTTAGCCAACAAGGAATGCCCTGGTAGTATAGTCCGGTCTAGTATAAGCGGCTGTCGCCCGCTGGACCCGGGTTCAAATCCCGGCCAGGGCGCCAAAATCCATGATAGCCAAGTTCTACACAGGCAGAGGGCGGAGTCGGTTGAAGAGAATCTATGACAAGGCAAACCTCAAAGCTCTTTCCTGATTCAACATAAAAAAAGGGGAAAGCGGGGACGAGTAAGTAGTCCTGAGCCTTGGTTGGCACTTGAACTATTGCGCTTATTCTATCTGCCATGAAGGATTCAAGTTTTACATCGGCACACGCGCTTATTAGATCTTGAGCAAGATATCCTTTCCTTCAACCTTTGCTTCATAGGAAGTTTCATCTGTAATTTTTGGTCGAAGAAAGAGGATCTTAGGACCTGAAATAACTTTCCCCGTGGTTACATCAAACTTTGATTCATGTCTCGGACATGTAATTATGTTGCCTTCTAAAGATCCTTTGGAGAGGTCTCCTCCAGCATGAGTGCACCTATTTCCAATTGCATAAAAATGTCCATCCACATTTACAATTAAGATTTCTTTCTCTTCAACCTTGACAAGCTTCATTTTTCCAACTGGAACATCAGACGTTTCGGCGACTTTGAAGAATCCCAAACCTCTGACACCTAGACAACTTATCGCGGCATGAATTTTTATCCTTTGCTTCTACAAATGGTTACGGATGAAAAGAGGGATTGAATTTGAACGGTGATAATTTTTCCAGAATCATCAGACTTGCGCGTCTTAGATTTTTGGTAGCTGGATTCTTATTGTTTTCATTTGGAGCATTGTTATCCATTGTGTCGGGTGCGGATTTCATACTTGGCAGATTTCTGATAAGCTATGCAATTCTGTTTTTTGCGCAACTATCCGTGTCTTACAGCAATGATTATTTCGATTTTGATGCTGATCAATATGGGAAACCAACTTCAATCTCGGGAGGAAGTGGTGTACTTCAAACCAATCCAGAGTTACGGAGATTCTCCAAATGGTTTGCCATACTCTTGATGAGCTCATCCATAGTTGTTGCTATAATATTTACTATTCTTTTCTTTATTCCAATGCTTTTCCTAGTGCTTGTGGTTTTGGGAAATCTAGTAGGTTGGTACTATGCTGCGCCACCCCTTAAATTGGCCTACCGAGGACTTGGTGAAGTCGCTGGAATGGTTGCAATTGGGCTGCTGATGCCAGGGATGGGATTTTTTGCTTTAAAGGGTATTTTTGACAGCATATTTTTGGTTTTTGTCTTGCCTTCAACATTCTATGCGTGTGCTTTCATGGTTAGTGTTGAAATTCCAGATATGGAGGCCGACACGCTAGGTCACAAGAAAACGCTAATTGTACTGAAAGGACGAGGGTTTGGTTTCAAACTGATCGCATTATTGCTCTTTTTAGCAACCCTAAGTTTCGCCATCTTTTATACGACAAATCTGTTTCAATCTACAATAAACTTTGGTTTAATTACACTTTTATCATTGATACCCTTAGCCATTGGAATCTTCGGACTAGTAAGGCAATCTGATAATAGAGAAGTAGCAACAAGACTAGCAAGTCACTATCTTTCAACATTTTTTGTCTTCCTGCTAATGCTTAATTGCTATCTAGTCGTTATGTTATTTCATTGAAGAATCTCACCTTCATCAACTGCGTGAATACACTTTCCAATTTATGTTTCCTAGAAAGAGAAAATTCCCAGAGACTTCTTTTCCTTGTCCAGTTTACAATTTAAAAAATCAGAAGCCTCTCAGACACTTGGTCAATAGCATTTTAAAAAAGTGATTTCGTGCTCAGATCCTTGGGCGCGACATGACAACCTATATGCCTGTGCTCTCATTGTTGTCGAAATTTCCTGCACAACTCATAAGAAGTGAAATATGTTCACTAGGAAGACTGTGTGAGAAACCTTGACTGCAATTGGCGAAAAGAATGCTTTTGATTTGTTGTTGGTTGTTTTGAGGTTTAATGAGAAGGTTAACCAGCGAGATTTGGAAGGTTTAGCTGAGTTGATGGCTGAAGATTACACGTTCATAGACAACTCTGGAGGTGTCACCAAAGGCAAAGACGTCAACAAACAAGGCTGGAAAGAATTCTTCACCGAATACCCAGACTACAAAAACATATTCACCACCACAACCGTCCAAGACAACACTGTCGTCATGGTTGGCTACTCCACCTGCTCATACAAACGACTCAACGGACCAAACATATGGACCGCAAAAATACGCAACGGACAAATCACAGAATGGAGAGTAATCTGGCTAGACCAAAGATAACAACAATACTCCAAGATGCCTTCACCCAGAGGAGGATTCAAATCCAGCCTCAAGGCGCCTCTTTTGTCTCTAATGAGTAGAGATTTTTTCGCCCACACACAAAACGACGACGCAATGTCAGGTTGGTTGGATAGAAATTCTATCCCCAACCTAACCCTTGCTTGCGTTTTCGCAGCGAAAAAACAGACAGAGACAGACGAGGACAAAAAATATCAATGTGGTCGATTTA
>JBHLNC010000042.1:0-9932 GCA_048937435.1 Promethearchaeota archaeon
GTGATAGTAGGGGCCGATTGTGGAATTGAAGTCGAAGGTGAGTCCCAAGGGTGTCAACTCAGGGAATGGAAAGATGTCGAAGTGAGCAGTAACGGTGAAGTTTTGACTATATGGACCAGCACCATAGGGTGTAGCTACAACACGCAAGAAGAAGGTGTTAAACCAGCTTGATGGTCCAAGACCAAACGGTGGTATAGCGCTAATAATTGATCCATTGTCATACGTAGTTAAAGTTGCATCAGTAATCCATTGCTCGAAGTACATGCTTCCCAAGATCCCAAGCATGGGGTTTCCTCCACCTTGAGCCGTTGTCCAACCACGTTCCAAGTTTTCTGTGTCAATCCATGAGGTGCTCAGATCTTCGTAAGATCTCAGCCATGGACCAGTATAGCCTCCAGCCCAAGCGTCATAGGTTGTTACTGTCCAGTTGAAACCTTGGGGATTGGAGAAGGATGCATTGAAGTAATGACCTTCGGGGATGGTGACTGCAACGTATTGTTCGTATACATTGGGAGTCATGTTGAATTGAAGTTCGAGACCAATGTTTGGAATAATGACTTGAGATTGTACTGGAGTGACGTTGATGGTGAAGTTCGCAACCGAATTGTTGAGAAACGTGAAATCATCGCTTTTTCCGAGTAGATAGTAATCCCCACCTCTGAGTACTTCCTGGTTGATGAAGGGTCCAACAATGCTATCGTTAGTGCTGGCTCCGGCTGGAATGTTAAATCCAGGTGCCCAGGATTGATAGGGGAGATACTGACCATATTCAAGATCCATTAGATACAATAGTGCGGGTTGGAAGAAGCCATCGCCTACCCAACCGGCGGTTGTCTCCCAATTCAATCCTGCGAATGTCGTAAAGTTGTAGAAATCATTTACTGGGAGGTGGACTCGGAGGCCCTGCCAGGTTTGGTCCTCTGTCCATTCTAGTGTTGAATTTTGTCCCATTGGTAAAGCATTGGGTATCGTTGAGAATGGAAGAAGTTGAGTTACTGTGAGGTTCCCAAGGACCAAATCACCAGGAGTCGGAATATCTATACTGACGTCAATTCGGAAGAATCCAGGACGAACACAAATAACATCATGCTCGTCGTATACTGTGTTATTTTCAGGAACATTGTTCCAAGACGAGCTATCAAAGCTCTGGAGGGATTCGAGGTAACTCCCGATCTGGGGCCACCACCAATCCATACTCTGATAGTAATCAACGTCAAGATCCAGATTGGGTGATGCTTCGTCCACAAAGAGGGTCAAATTGAGCAGATAAATCCCAGGATCAAGGATAGAGACCTCAAGAACCTCTGCTTCGTCTGTGTCGTTGAGTGTAAATGGTGTAACGCTATTCACTGGAGCTTGGATCGCTTGAACAACCGGCTCGATGCCCGCATCCGCCGATTGTGGCGAAATTGGACGTGGGATGCCAAATTGAAATACTAGTAGACTGATCACTAAAATTGAAACTTTTAAAGTAGTCCGATTCATTTTTTCAAACTCATTCTGAGTTATTTTTTAAAGCAGTAATTTGAACGATTCCCGCTGGAACTATCGAATCGTCGACTGCCTAAAGCGAATAGACCGAAAAGGGTTTAAAAACTCTATTGGTCTTCTGAATCTCATTGCGCACTAGTTAAGCTTCTATGAATGCGCAATTTTGCTTCTTGTCTTTAAGAAATCTAGAAAATATGGCATGTTATCTTAAACATAAGGCTAGCAAGGATTTGAGATTCTTTGTATGTTTTAGGTGATTTTTGCACCACATTTCGGACAGAAGTTACCTTGATACATGAATAATGGATACTCTGCGTCACACTTTGGGCAGTTTGCGATAAGCTTTCCACCACAGTTCGTACAGGCTTCACTAATCACCACAGTAGCCTTACAATGTGGA
Source organism: Promethearchaeota archaeon (assembly GCA_048937435.1). GTDB lineage: Archaea > Asgardarchaeota > Hermodarchaeia > Hermodarchaeales > Hermodarchaeaceae > Hermodarchaeum. The sequence goes on from JBHLNC010000042.1 coordinate 1,892, forward strand.
CATTGCACCTGCGGCATCGAGGGCATACCACCAGGCATCATCACTGGACCCGTTGCAGGTGCTGTCGGTGCAGGGGCACTTGATGGTCCCGTTTTCACTGGAGCCGCACAATGCGGACAATGCGTTTTCCCAGAGGGCACATGTGCTCCACAGAAAGGACATTTATTCTTCGTCTTAGCTGATTCAATCTGTGCTTCTACGACTGCGAACATCTGCGGTTTCTTACTTTCAAACTCGATGTCCTCGCCACTACTCAGTGTAATGACTAATTTATTTTTGGGGCTGTCAATGTTATCAATGGTCATCAGGGGGATCGCTAGGGACTCTGCAGCCCCACCTTTTCCACGAGCAATCATCTGGTTACTTTGTAAGGAATCAATGACAATGGCTGTAGCTGTGGCATGGGTAGCGGTTCGTATCCCTCGACCAACTGATCTGCCGATAATTCCACCATGACGGCCGGCTGCGTCAGCGGCTACTGATCCCGCGACACCCACCGCAAAGGCTTTTGCAAAACCGCCAAATAATCCTCCTTTTGACTTCTCTTGTTTGTACCAAACCACGCGTACATCTGATACAACAAGCCGTCCTTTTTCCCCCTCGAATTTCACCTCATCAATCGTTGTGGCGACTTCTTCAAATCCGAGAGGAACTAGTTGACCGTTCTGCACTGTCACATTCAGAAAATCTGTCATAGATTAATCTCAGTGATTTCCTGTCAATAATCTTTCTACAACCAGAAAAATTGTGTGAGAGTGTCAAGGATTTATCGATTTCAACCCCAATACACTAATTCATCTGATAATGGCTTTAAACTCCGATTTTGTTATCTTTCAATGGTGAACCAGTTCTGTTAATCAATGATAGTAATTTCTGTAGCCACAGATTTGTGTATTGCTGGAGTAAACTCGTGATGTCGCACGAAGTAGACTAGCAACGCTAATAGGGCTGTAATATAGGCTATCACTTCGATAAGCGAAGGATTACCATTGTATCCAACTAGACCTTTCAAGACGAGACCTAACGGGCCATTTTCTGGTAACAGGAAGTTGATATCCCACACGTGTTCAATAAGAATCGGGATCACTCTAGCTTCTTGTAGTTCATGGACGCCATAGGCAATCATTCCTGCAGCAAAGAGAATCAACAAAATGCTAGTTATCCGAAAGAACGTTCGTAGGCTAAACCGTTTTGACTGGCTGAAATACGCGAAGGCAATACCGAATGCCACAATGAAACCTAGGATGGATCCTATGATGATGGTGATATCGTTCGAGGGAAGAGCTGCAAGAAAAATCACGGTTTCAACTCCTTCACGCAGTACTGCTACAAACACGATGAAGAAAATTCCTAACGTCGCTGTTATTGTGGCTGCAGTCTTTTGTTCTAATTCTTCCTTTAGAGATGGTCCCTTTCGTTCCATCCAAACAATCATCGAAACCAATAAGCCTGCGGCAATCAACGTTGTGACGCCTTCAAAGATTTGGGCACTCGGACCTGAGAATCCGCCTGCAAGCAACTGAAAGCCCAAGGCGAACAATACGCTCGAAACAATCGCTGCTCCAACACCAACAAATACCTGCCAGTATCGATCTGAACCTCCAGTCCTTGCTAGAAATGCAAGTACAATTCCCACTATCAATGCTGCTTCAAGACCTTCGCGAAGCGTAATAACAAATCCAGCAATCATTCTGATTTCAACCTCATTATGAGTGATTAGCCTCTTCCCATTCTATGCTTTTTCATGAAAAGGTGAAAGCACTGTGGGGAGTGGCGGTTTATTCGAATAAAAAAATTTAGGTAAACCTAAATTATAAGGGTTTTGAAATCACTAAACAACAACAAATAATAAACGAGTATGCCTTTTCACTTCTCTCCACGAGAAAATCGAATAATCTGTCCAGTGAACAACTTTGTTTATCCAACTTTTTCTGACGATATTTATCATGGTCCTTCTAGCTGAGCTCGCGGACAAGACCCAATTTGTCACCTTTGCACTTGTAGCTGAAACGGGAAAACCAGTAGAAGCATATCTAGGTGTGCTCGGGGGATTATTCTGTGTAACCGCTCTAGGAGTTTTGGCAGGATCCTTAATCGGTCTGTTTATTCCCCTCTTCCTAATTCAAATCATTGCGGGTATTATCTTCATCATTATCGGTGGCTATGCTCTATACAAAGCTCGCAGTAATAATGATGAAGAAGAGGTTAAAGGTGCTGGAAGTAAACGAGTTTGGACTCGAGCATTTGCTCTCCTATTCTTTGCCGAGTTAGGAGATAAAACGCAGATACTCGTAATCTTCTTAGTAGCGACTACTGGTCAACTCTTACTCGTTTTTCTCGCTGCCTTTAGTGCCCTGGCTGTAGTTAATGGAATTGGAGTTATAATTGGAGATCGAGCACGACACTATCTGGGCACATCAATAATCAAATATGTCGCCGCGATTGCTTTCATTATTGCGGGGATTCTAATGCTCCTTATTTTCCTCTAGAATTCACTCCGTATTGTATTGTCCTCTCCCAAGATTTCGCTGCAATTGACGAGTGGCTTACCTATTCATCTGCTAGATTTACAAAATCCTCTGACAGGATTTTTTCAAGTGTTCTAATGAAGAAGTCGACGTTTTCCTGCGTGAATCTCAAAGGAGGTTTAATCTTCAGAATATTCTCAAATGGTCCATCTGAACTGACTAGAATTCCCAGTTCTTTCATTCGCTCAATGACGTACGCGGTTTCTTTCGTAGCGGGTTCTAGGGTTATCGGATTCAAAACGAATTCCACCCCAATGAATAATCCACATCCTCGTACATCGCCTATCAAGGCATATTTGCCTTGGATCTGTTTGAGTTGATCAATGAAGTAATTGCCAACCTTCAATGCATTATCCTGGAGGTGTTCTTCTTCAATTACATCGAGTACAGCTATTCCCACAGCACAAGAGACAGGGTTTCCTCCTGTTGAACTGAAGAATTCCATGCCCGTGTCAAATGATGCCGCAATCTCGGGAGTCGTCACAACAGCTGCTAATGGATGACCATTCCCAATAGGTTTCCCAAACGTGATGATGTCTGGGATTACACCTTGCGTTTCAAATGCCCAGAAGTGGGTACCCACCCGTCCAAATCCCGTTTGCACTTCGTCGACAATACACACTCCACCAGCTTGATGAATATGTCGAAATACCTCCTGGAGGTATTTGTCAGGAAACACGATTTGACCCGCTGCACTCATAATGGGCTCGCAAACTAAGGCGGCCACACCCTTTCCAGCCGCTTTCAGGGTTTTAGTGATTTCGAAGGCTTCCGTGGCGTATTTCTTCCCTGCTTTCGAATCGCTGGTTCTAAACTTACCACGGTAACCATCAGGGGTACTCACCGTATGCACAAAGGGAGGGGCACCTTTCCCGCCAGGTCCATTGAATTTGTAGGGGCTGATGTCAATTAGAGTGTTTGTGTTCCCATGATAAGCTCCATCAATAACAATAATGTCTGACTGATTCGTGTGTGTTCGAGCGAGGCGAAGAGCTAACTCGTTGGCTTCACTTCCACTATTGACAAAGAAACAGACTCTCAACGGGTCAGGTAAAGTAGCTACAAGACGCTGAGCATATCGAACTAGATTCTCATGCAGATAGCGCGTATTTGTGTTTAACACCGCTGCTTGATCATGCAGCGCCTTGACAACTTTAGGATGACAATGCCCCACATGCGAAACATTATTTCGAACATCAAGGAAGGCACGCCCCTCCTCATCGTAAAGATACTGCATGAACCCCCGGACAATCTTCAAGGGCTTCTGATAGGAAACACTTAGTGATTTACTGATGAGTGAGCTTCGTGCTGTAAGAATCTCTTCTGTGCTCATCGTACTCTTTGAAAGCTGTTCGGTAGGAAGATTGAGTATCGTATTGGGATCAGGACAGATGCTGAGCCATAGCTCCCGTTGACTCGGTAGGGCATAACTTGGGAAATCTCCGTGCATATCGAAGATATCACACATCAATTGAAAATGCAACGAAGGTGGCCAATCCCCATTCTGGGGTGGCGATCCCACTTGTCCAATTTGATCTCCCTTCTTAACTGGTTTCCCTGGGGCTAGCCTTTCAAGAGACTCCTTGCTCATGTGAGAGTACATTGTGTAGAACTTGAGATTCGTATTATCGATTTTATGTTCAAGGATTAGCGTAGGACCATTTTCTCGGAAACCTTCGTTGTTTGCTAGGCTGTGTATGATCCCATCGAGCGGTGCTAGAATCACTTCTCCTGGTGCTAGGAACAGTTCCAAGCCCAGATGAATTGTGGGCGCTTCAGAAATGTCAAATTGAACACGACTCTCCTCTTTCGTGAGGTGCAAGATTCGAGGTTCGTTGTATCTCCCTACTCCAATTTTAGCTCCTGCTTCCTCGATTCGATTGACTGCCATTTTCGTGAAGCATTGCGTCTCTTGAATTTCCGACAGACTGCCATATTCAAGACTGCCAACACTCAGGTCAAGGACAACTAATGATTCAGTGTGCAGGTCTGATTCTATAAGCGGTCCAATTTGCTCCTGATTTTTCGAAAACCACTTGGTTATCGATTCACTTTGTTGACATGGAGGTAGATTACAGGCTTGTCGGAATGCGTACGTTACGAAACGGGGATGTACTGCTCTTAGACGATACAAGGTTTCCCAAGCATTTTTTTCTGAGATTATGAGATATTCATTATCTGGTTCGAGCTTCTGCTGGTAGGCAGAAATCGAAACGCTCATGGCGAGTCGAGTACGGATGATTGGAAAGATCAACTCTATCTCCTGTTCAGTTAACGGAAAGACCGAATGATAGCCACGAACAACCTGCGCAGCGGTCGCAATAGGATCTGATTTGCCGAGAATCGCATACGTTACAGCTACTGCCAACTCAAAGACGGTGTGTGAAAACACCATATCTCCAAAATCTAGGATGCTGAAACTGTGCTTTTCAGGTGGTCCTGCCCATCGCACGAGAATGTTATTGTCATTTCCATCATTATGAATGACACTGGTTCGAAGCTTTGGTAACACCGGACCAATTTGTTTCTGAAAGGTTTCAAGACAGTCTTCTACTATTGCAGCGCGTTCGGGAGTTGTGATGTGTTCTTTGTATTGGTTGATGGTTGAACCTGCATTCTTCAAATCCCAATAGAGCTCTCGGGTGGTCGCTGGATGAGAAAAGCTTTCGAGAGCACGTGAAATGGAACCAATAAACCCACCCAAACCAAAAAGAAGGTCCTCACTATGGGGCTTAACTTCCGCTAAGACCTTCCCCGGTATATAATTCTGGAGACGAACAAAGGACGGTGCCCCATCTGCATCTTCTATGATAGAAATCCGTTCACCCGCTAGTGACTTTATAACGTGAGGACATATCTCCTCGCCACCTTTCTTGACTAGATGATCCATAGCCTGATTCTGAAATTCAAGAATTTCCCGCTTCTCTGAAGTCGCCGCAATCTTGAGCACAAATTCATCACCTGAATCAGTCCGAAGAAAGAAGTTACGATCTCGCTCGCTCGGGAGCTCCTTCACTAATCCCACCACTCCAAACAGTTTCTCAGCAATTCGAAGGGCATCTTGCTCCGTGAATCTTGGACGATATTGGTCCCTCGCTGACATGAACTAACACCTCAACATTCCTTGATACAGTATCAGAGCCCTTACACAGCCTAAAAGATTCTTCTACATAAAATTTCGAATGAATCGTTGAGAAAAACAACAAGCTCGTTTTCTGGCTACCAACCAATCGCGATACCATCTGCGCGAGGGCTGGTTCCCCCACACAACACACCGGTATCCGGATTTCGAGTAATGATTTGTCCACGACCAAACATCATTCGTGACTCCCCTGAAACCGACACTATGTCATGTCCCATTTTGCTCAAGGCTTTCATGGTGGCTTCAGGAATAGGATCTTCTAACGCAACTTGCCCACCACTAGTCCCGTCACGTATAGTGAATCGAGGCGCATTCAAGGCTTCTTGGGGATTCATCCCAAAGTCAACCATATTAATGAGCACTTGGACGTGACCTTGAGGTTGGTTGAATCCACCCATCACGCCAAAACTCGCGTATAGTTCTTTATCTTTTGTAGCCATTCCTGGAATGATAGTGTGATAGGGACGTTTCTTTGGAGCTAATACGTTTGGGTGATCCGGATCAAGTGAAAAACCTGCTCCACGGTTTTGTAGAGTGAAGCCACAACCCTTGGGAATTAATCCTGTACCAAACCCCATGTAATTTGACCCGATGAAACTACACGCATTTCCCTCCCCATCAGCCACAGAAAAGTACACAGTATCCGAACCCATCACGGGAGATCCCTTAGTAAAATCAAGTGTGGCTTTTGATGGGTCTATCAATTTTCGACGTTGAGCTGCATACTTTTTCAAGAGCAATTCTTCAATCGGGACATCAACAACTGCAGGGTCTGCGACATACCATCGGGTATCCGCAAAAGCGAGGCGCATTGCCTCTATCATCAGATGTAGATGCTGAACGGATGAATGACCCATTGAAGTGAAATCGAATTCTTCGAGAATATTCAAGGCAATGAGTGCAGTGATGCCCTGTCCGTTGGGAGGAATCTCAAACACATCGCTCCCCTTATAGTTGACCGAAATCGGATCATCAAAAGTGTTCGCGTGGTGCTTCAAATCCTCCAAAGCCATCATACCACCCATTGACTGAAGCAATTCTACAATGGCCTCTGCAATGCGTCCCTCATAAAATCCGCTTATACCATGCTCAGCTAAATCACGAAAAGTCCGGGCAAGTGTAGGGAGTTTCATAATCTCCCCCGCGTTCGGGGCGTTACCCTCGCGAAGCATCTCATCTGCATGTGGACCTTGCTTGAGTTGGTCAACACCTCGCTTCCAAGAGGCAGCAGTTAACGGAGCTACAGGAAACCCTTTCTCAGCTAACTCGATTGCAGGAGCCAATACTTCTGAGAGCTGCATAGTACCAAAATGATTCACTGTATCCACCCACCCGGCTGCTGCGCCAGGAACTGTGACCGTATGAACACCAAACCGCGGGAGTTCTCCTGTAATTCCAACCTTCTCTAATGCGCTCAGAGACAGAGCAGCAGGAGCCCGACCACTGGCATTGAGACCCTTCACTGTTTTCTTCGCAGAATCAAAGAACAAACAAAAACAATCCCCTCCAATCCCAGTTGAACACGGTTCTGTCACATTCAAAGCTGCCGCGGTTGCAACGGCTGCATCTGCAGCATTCCCCCCGGCTTGTAAGATGCGTAGACCTGCTTCGGATGCGAGTGGTTGGCTCGATGCCACAATACCCCGTCGAGCATACACCGGAGAACGATAGGAAATGAATTTCATACAAAGAGAATAGCGTTGAGACAATAAATCCTATCGGTTATTTGGAATCTGAATGTCGTTTCGTTCAACGTGGAAAGGCATAGGATTGATAGTATTCGAGATTGATGATAATGCAGTTAGTTATCAAGGGAGCGTGGTTGACGAGAAAGATTTCTCTCATCAACATCGAATAATGCATGGGAACGAAGTAGCGTGGCTGGATGACCTCCACAATGTCAACTGTTCCTTCTCCAATCTGACAATCGAGGCATAATAACGCTACGTCAATCGTTCCGGTCAATTGCGAGTACTCTTCGATGTTTCGAGAATCGCCAGAATGGAAGAAGGTGAATCCACCAACATCGATGATGTAACTCGTCCAATTATTTTCACGTGGATGGGTCGATCCATCTCCAGGATAGTACGCATAAAACGCCGTAACTGTTATGTCTCCGAATTCCAGTTCATCGCCTGGATTAACACCCACTCCATCATAGAGGGCAATGGCATCCGACATGAACTCTGGAAAGACGTTCACTGTCCCCTCCTTTTGCAGCAGATCCATTGAAGTGGTTTGATAATGGTCAAAATGGGGATGAGTAATTAGCACCACATCCGCTGGTAATTCCTCAAAGTCATCAGGAAGATTGTAAGGGTCCACATAGATGCGTAATCCATAGGCTTCAATCTTCACCCCTGCAATATCA
>JBHLNC010000386.1:0-2522 GCA_048937435.1 Promethearchaeota archaeon
CCCCAATTCATCTATCATCCCCCGGATCTTGAACGGGATATGGAGCAAATTGAAATTCTTGAAAAAGATGCGAAAATCTATGTTCCCCCTGATTGGATCTGTTGTGCCTATGGAGAGGAATTCAATAATGGGAATCGAGAGTTCAAAGTGTATGAGGTTTGGGAACCCAGCGAAACACCTTACACCATTGAAACATTTCAGTCACCTCTAATCAAGACAGGCTGGCGTGGGCAAGGCTACAAGGCGAATGTTGTTTTCATATACACAGGCCGTGTTCATGTCTATGCTAATACAGGTGTTACACAGACATCAGATCTTGCTCGATTGACCTGGACAGGTAAATCGTGGCGCCGCGAAGAATATGACGTTCCTGTTACAGCTGCTGACGGAAATGTAACTTACAAACGGTCCATTCGGCTTCAGGAGCCCTATGGGTTGCTTTACGCGTTTGTTGTCGATGACTCCCGAAGACTCATAACGTCTTTGCATGAGCAACGAATTCCGATGAACTCTCAAGAACTCATCGAATACCTCAAAACGCTCATTGATAATGTCATGCGAGACCAATTCTCAGAGCATGAGTTCATGAGCGCATTACGCGATGAAGCTGAAATTCGTAGTGAAGTCAGAGGCGTTGTTGCTAAAGCGTTTAGCAGGCTAGGACTTAATCTAGTTTCTCTGTCAGCTGGAGTGCTCTCTATTGAAGAGAAGCTTTGGGATCGTTTCTTCTATTGGCGTGTTGCTGGTGTCCATCCTGCCCAAGTCCTTTGGGCTGAAAAGTCGGTAGAAATCGCCAGTTTAACCGGGCAAGCCCCTACCTTACCCGCCACAATTCCAACAGGTCCTTTAGCGGAAGCAGAACGTCAACTTCGTGAACGAGCCCCTGCAAAAACAACCCGAAAAGAACGGGCAAAAGCCACCATTAAGGAAAAGTCTGCCAAAGTGGAGGCAAAAGAACAACTTACAGATAAGCCATCTGAAGACTCCGACGAAGAATAATCCCCCATGACTAATTAAATTTAACAAGGTGTAAAATTTTGACCTCTGAAGGTAATATTCCAAAAGGGAAACAACCTCTCTTCGCAGGCCCTTTACTTCCGATTTTTTACCTGCGACTCGTTGAATCCCTTTCTGTTGAACACCAGGGAAATCCAACTGCCATTGAAAGAGCTCTTCATGAGTTGGGAAAGAATATGACGACTCCACTTCTTCTTGGGTTAGTAAGTCGGTACGGGCAACCTCCAGAGAACTATTTTCCCACGTCTCCAGATTTATTCTTGAACCGTGTTGACGAATACCTATCACGAAATTGGGAACTTGCCACAGGACATCCGCCAACCAAACTGGAATTTTCCGATGACCGCACCCTCCATCTGACTACCGAATTCTGCCCAATCTGTCAACAAGACACCATGGAAAACATCCTCGATTTGCGGTATTGTGAAATTATTTCCGGTATGCTTGAAGGTCTCCTCCAAAAATGGATTGAAAACCTCAAACTCTCATATAATGCTCGGGTCACTCAAACCAAGGGTCGCCTTCAGGGAGATCCTGCTTGTGAGTTTCGTATTCATTTCGCCGATTAAGCATTCATAACACTACGTGAATTTTGGATTATCTACAACTAGTTCAGTTTGGTTACTTTTTCGAGCTCTGGGATGATCCACTCCAAATCTTGTTCCTTCAATCTTTTCTTCGTGGGAATCCCTCGCTCGTCCCAACCTCTTTTCTGATAGTACCATGAAAGCAGTTTCTCATAACCCTCTTTCTCAAGCTTGGTTCCTGATAGAGGACCCACAGCTAACGGTTCAGTAAACCAACGAGCAGGAGGATGATCCATCGACCTGTCCCAATCACCATCAAATTCGCGAACCCAATAAGCACGTACTAATGAATATATGCGATCCGAGATTGCCCAGAAGTCATCTAACGTCCATTTCAGACCTGTCGCTGCAGCAAAATATTTCGGATACCACTCCAAGTCAAATCCAATTTCAATCCAAGGGAAACGACACCCAACCAACTGCTCAAACAGCCCACCACGAATCCGTTGTAGTTCGATGATTTTATCGACTTTTCTCTCATCGTATGTCTCCCGACCCACATCCACCTCGTGGGTAATTACCCAACTTTCTTTATGGTGTGCACCGATGGAGCAGACTCCGAAAGCAAGGGCCATTCCAGGAGCAGCATGACAATCATACCCGGAGATTTCTAGACCTTTAATTTGCATCGCAAAATTCTGAGCGCTTTTACCGAGTTGTCTTGCCATAATTTGTGTGCCATCGGCAAGCATGTTTCCCAGCTTGTCTGCTCGAAATGCGATATCCGTTATCAATTTTCGTGTCGCATGAAAGTCTCCCCAGTCAAGCTTTTCATCAAGAATACCCTTTTCCGCAGCTTCCATAGCAAAGCCAATCGTGTTACCTAAGGAAATAGTGTCAAGACCATATTCATCTGCGAGTCGATTCAAAGTAGCGACTTCTCGGAGATCCCGCATCCCAATGTTAGATCCAAGGAGT
>JBHLNC010000043.1:0-9895 GCA_048937435.1 Promethearchaeota archaeon
AAGGTTAAGGTTGAAGATGTTGATGTCGTTCTCTGGACTGGTGAGACGTTCATTGAACGTCCAATGCAAGTGGCTGGTGTAAAACTAGCTCATGAAATTGGAGCAACAAATGCCTGGGCTTTGGACTTGAGTGCCCGATGTGCCACACTGATGGGTGGGATGCGAATAGCTAAGGCGCTGATGGCTGCTGAACCAGACGTTCGCACCGTTCTGCTCGCGAGTGGGTACCAAAACTGTGACTTGATAAATTACAAGAATGAACGCAGTCGCTTCATGTTCAGTTTGGCAGCGAGTGGAGTCTCAGCAATCCTCCAGCAGGATTATCCTCATAATCAGGTTCTTGAAACTGTAATTATCACTGATGGAGCCTTTGCTGATGATGTTTATTGTCCGGCTGGAGGTACAGAAATTCCAATCACCTGTGAAGGCATTGAGAAAGGACTCCACTATCTCGATGTACCAGATCCGCCAGGTATGAAGGAACGACTGGATAAACTCTCAATGGAAAATTTCGTTAGAGTCGTCAAAGAAGCCACTGAACGGAGTGGTTACACTATTAGCGATATCGACTATCTAGCATTACTTCATATGAAACGTTCAGCCTTTACCTACGTACTGAAGGAACTCGGATTAACTATGGATCAATCAACGTATTTTGAGGAATGGGGCCACATGGGACAAAATGATGCCATTGTTTCAATAGAAGAAGGATTGAAAGCCGGTAAAATCAAAGCCAGCGACCTTGTTTGTATGGCAGCTGCTGGTATTGGCTACACTTGGTCGGCAACGTGTATTAAATGGGGGTAGTCAGCGGACCTACATCTGTTTGAGATGTCGTTCCACACAGCTTAGCTGGTGTTCAGCTCCTTCAATATCTCCTTCTGCAAGAAGTTTTCGGGCGGTTGTGATATGTTGAAGAGCACAACCCCGGAAATCGTTAGTGTGTTCGCATCCTTGACATTTGTCGACCTTTGTCAAAGAGATCACCTGTAGCAGATAGGAGAATCGAAGTTCCTCTTATTTATTATCCCATTTTGAAGGCTAATTCTTCTTGGGTATGATTAGTAGTGAGTGTTTTCCGTCTTCTTTCACACGAAACACAAACAGCTGAGGATTGCCAGTCTGAATAACTTCATGCGGTTCTAGGATTATCCTGAAACCATGGGGGTAATGAATTTCAGGAACATAGACAATGTTGGGTTCAGTCACTGTTGTATCCGAATCAAATGTAAAGTGGAACTCCCGAGTTCTTGGGGAGAATTTCATCATCAAAGGAGTTCCTGCGACAGCAACAATGTGTGGTCGACAGAATCCTGCAATTGCCCGACCACCACTATGGATATTTTGGGGGGCTTCTAGTTGGGTTGTGCTAAAAATCGAAAAATCTTCTTGATTCCATTGATCGCCCCACAGATTCTCATTGTCCGGAGTATAGTTCCAGAGCATAGAATGAAGCAGATTTGCATCCATGGCATTATAGTATAAGGTTAGGGCTTTGGTATGTTTTTGCCAAGCTTTCTCCGGCTTTGCCTTCCAAAGGCGCATACCTTCCTTGTTATTCAGATCAAAACATATCCCAAACTCGCCTAACACCGTTGGAATGCCGCCTTGAACTTGCTGAGATATTGTCTTTATTTCACCTAGTTGTCGAGTAAACATTTTCGTCATGTTCCGGGTTCCAAACACAAGTTTGTTCTGGTGCGTATCATAACTTATCCATCCTCGAAAGCGTTTCATGCCTATGGTTATTTCATCATACCAATGGGCAGCATTCACTGTATTCATAGGTATATTCGTGGGGAACTTCTTTCCGCGCATCACAATTCCAGGTGGTGGAACCACGCCAATTAACGAATCAGGGCAGATTTCGTGGATACCCTTGGCGTATTTCAAAACGAATGGTGCAAAATAATCATCTACAAAATCAATGGGTCGTTCCCCTCGCTTCATGAAAAACTCGTTCTTGAGTAACAGGGGTTTGCCTGATTCATCTTGAGTCCAAAGGCCCTGTTTCCGCCAAATATCCTCCGTATCTTCTAGCCAACAGCTCACACCCATAGGATTTAGCTGCTCTCGACGTATCTCCCTGAGGGCAAAACGTTTGATTGCATTAAAGGGGATTACTCGGGGGAATCCAGCAGCTGTCAGCATGGCATCAAACGGTGTGAATGCGTAGTACAATTGTACTGAGATGTCCGAATCGGATCCATCAACAAGGCGTCCAATCCACCCTGGATTAGGTTCATTCAGCGTTTCAAACCCAATTACATAGGAATTATCCTTAACTCGGTGTGCGACTTGCTGAACGGCTTTCATGTAATGTTCCTGCAAATAATCTTGAATATTCGTCCCATCAACTTGAACTGATGGAGCAAACTCGTTGCCACCAAAGAACAGCGTAAACATGTGAGAAGAGGCAAAACGTCCAAAATTTTGAACCCACGCCATTGGAGGATATATAGAAGGGTTATCAGGATTGAAGCGATTTTGCATGGTGAATGCGGCTTCGGATTCATCAAATTTTGTAACATCAAGCCCCGCTTTATCAAAGGTCCACATTGGTGCCCCGTCGCCACCAGAAGCCCGACTCCAAACATCTTGGTGAGGATCAATGAAAGTATACAACTTATGCTCAGCCGCGATTTTCAAGACTTCTTCAAGATAGTCAAGATATTCAACATCATACTGTTTTGGTCCCGCATGTTCAATGGCTTCCCAAGTAACGATGAATCGGAGAGCGTTAAAGCCCCAATGTGTAATCCGTTCAAAATGCCGCGGCGCTTGATCAAGGGGAAAGGGTCGACCAACAAAGGATACGCCATAGTCAGTAAAGTCAGATTTAATGTGTGTTGCACCATTGGGTGTCAGAGGAACCTTCGAGCTACCACCCAAGTTGACACCACGAAGGAGAACCTTCCGACCCTTCTCATCGACAAACCATTCACCTTCAATGGTGAGCACCAACTACACCTCAATTTAGATAGTGTGATTTGGAGAATTTGAGCCTATCCCACAGACCATGAACTTTTTGTGTAACTTCGTAACACCCATAGAAACCGTTTATCGGAGGAAATATCATGGACTGGATTCAGCAAACATTTTCAGACGGACTTTTCGGAAAACAAGCTCATTATGATGTGCTCAAAGCCCTTCGAGGAGTAACAGCGAAGGATGCCAAGAAGCAGCCTAAAAAGAATCTCCGCTCGATTTGGGATCACGTTTACCATATGGTATTCTGGCATGACATCACTTTGAAGGCTATTAATGGAGAAGAAATCGATTGGGACGCTATCAAAGGAACTGACTGGCTAGCTCCTGATGCCACATTGAACGAAAAAGCTTGGAAGGAACTCATAGCATCTTTTGCCAACCATCTTACCGAATTGAAAAGAATTAATGAGACTGCCGATTTGACCCGCCCTATCAAAGGTTTTGGAGGGGCACCCCTTGGGAAAGGTGTTCTCATCGAAATTCAACATAACAGTTACCATATCGGTCAGGTTGTAATTTTACGTCAGCTTCTTGGAATCTGGCCACCACACGAAGATGATTAAGTTTCGCCAACAGAAACTTCATTTCGCTGATATCTTCGCAAAGGCGCGGAAAATTATGAATTTCCATTAAAGAATTTTTCACGTCAAAGAGTGCCAATTGCGGATTTAACGAGAAATAGAAATGGTTGATTATACAAACAGAACCTTTTTACATCAACTTGGAAAGGTTCAAAGGCTGAACGAGTGACACTGAAGGCAGCGAAAGATCTGGCACTTCCGTCAGTTGGAAACTAGTACCTCTCTCCTCCCCCCCGGGGGGGACAGTGTTTTCAGAAGTGTTAAATCCGCTATAGCCTTCGAAAACCACTAATTAATCTTCAAGCTCCTCAGTTGCGTTTTTGAAAAATTTTGTAACAAGCTAGAATCAATACGGTCCCAGCCCTCTTCATCATAAATGCGCCTCAACTGAGAGGCTTCTGGAAACAGAATGCGGTCCAACCACCCAGCAGCAGTTCCACCCACCATTTGGGCATCAATGTGCATTCCACAGAACGAATCCCTAATAGTTGCTGCAATAACGATACGAGCAAGACTTGACCAAGAATAACCAATGTAGATAGTAAATGATGTGGGAGCCTCATCATTGGAAGAGGCTAAGCCTCCTGTAAAAGTAACCAATAGGATTAGCCCTAGAAGAACTGATGCAAGATCTCGCTTTTGCCGATTCATGCACCCATCATTCACTCATCCACTCATGTTTAAGCCAGGCAACTTATGTCTTTATTTTGCGGCGAATACATCAATGTGAAAATATTTGGATGTGCAATTGAAACTGGATTAGGATTTCTCAGCTAATGTTCGAGCTTTCTTCTCGAGTTCACGTTTCGCAATTTTCCCCGCACTTGTTACCGGAAGTACTTCAATGAAGACAATGTGCTTTGGCACTTTGTATCGGGCAAGGTTCGACCGCATAAATTCGATAAGCTCTTTTTCTGACACATGTTTCCCCTTTTTTACCACAATAAATGCACACCCCACTTCACCCCATTTCTCATCGGGCATTCCCACAACAGCAATCTGATCAACAGCGGGGTGTTCTTCTAGCACACGTTCAATCTCAATTGGAAAGACGTTTTCTCCGCCTGAGATGAATAATTCTTTCTTCCGCCCTGCAATATAGTAGAATCCCTCTGAATCTTGGCGAGCTAGATCTCCAGTGTGAACCCAACCATCCGGTTCGAATACCTCTAGGGTGGCTTGGGGATTATTCCAGTATCCGCTGAAGGCATGAGGACCGCGGAGAAGCAGTTCGCCCACTTCACCTGGCGCTACATCTTCAAGTTTGTCATTGACTACTCGGACACTGTTGTGGAAAAAGGGGAGACCCACAGCAGTCGGTTTCGTTTTCGATGCGCCAAAAGGCATATAGAAATTGTTGGGTCCGACTTCTGTTAGTCCGTAGCCCATCGCGAATTCTTGGTCACGGTTCCAAAAGGCGTCCATAATTGAGACGGGACAGGGTGCACCACCGCTGAGCCAGAACCGAACTGAGCTGAAATCGGTCTTGGTGAATTCTGGTGTATTAATCATCATGTGATACATTGTTGGGACGCCGATGATAATGGTGCAGTGTTCTTCCTCGATGCGTCGAAGAGTATCAACGGCATCAAAGTGCCTCCAGAGTATTATTCGTGCCCCGACATGAAACAGGGGAATGAGAAGCACATTCCAGCCCCCGGTGTGATAGAGTGGAAAAATAATGGGGCAGACATCAGTCGGACTGAGCCCCCAACAGACTATGGTGTTTATTGAATTCCAGAATATATGTCGATGAGAGAGGACCGCCCCTTTTGGTAAACCGGTGGTTCCTCCTGTGGGAAGAATGAAGAAAGGGTCTTCAAATCCGAGAGAAGGTCGAGGTGGGGATGTGGTGGGTTGTTTGCTAAGAAGGAGTCCGTAAGATTGGATATTCTTGAGAGATGTGTTATCCACTGCCAAGAAGTGTTTGAGACTTGGTACATTGTGACGGAATTCGTTGACTGTCTTATCGAAGGCGCCTTCGTAGATGAGTACAGTGGGTTGGATGTTCGCTAGGTATTCTTGGTGTTCCACCAGAGTCAGTCGGACATTGAGTGGAACAAGAATTGCTCCAAGTTTTCCACATGCCGCGAAGGCATCAATACACTCGATGCGGTTATGGAGAAGGAAAGCTACACTATCGCCTTTCTTGATATTGTATTTATTTGAGAGGAGATGGGCAAGTTGATTGCCTCGATCATTGAGTTCGGCATAGGAATAACGCTGTTCAGTGGAGGGATCGAGAAGGGCTTCATGGTCAGGTGTTAGTGCAGCGCGGCGTCCAAGCCAGTCACCAATCCATTGCCAGTCCTCGGGGGAATTGATGTTTATCATTGTGTTTTACACCAAAGGATTTGTGTCCCGTTGAGATTAGGTGGAGGTATCGACTTCTTTGAGGAAGTCGAGGACCAGCATGTTAAATTCTGCGGGATTATCGACAGGTGTCATATGAGAGGCGCCCTTCATGATGACAAATTTTGTTTTGGGAATCCAGCTTTTCAGCTGTTCAGCATGCCACATTGGAACTGTTTCATCCTTTTCTCCTTGAATAATAAGCACCGGGTGTTGGATTTTCTTCAGTTCATTTGCTATGTTAAAGCCAGCAGTCGATATAATCGCTAGCCGGTAATCATCGCGATCCACATGGCGAATCATTTCCCGAACATGATTTTTGGCTTGATCAGAAGCTAATCGCAAGATTTTCTTGGTTCCCCAGTCTGCAATCCAGTTCATATCATGATCACTGATTAATGTTAGTCGATCACTAACAGCATAGTTAGCAATCATGGCAGCAGAATCCGCAAGAACCAAGCCTCTCACAACTTGAGGGTATTTTATGGCAAGCACTTCGGCGACCATCCCACCCATTGAAAGACCGCAAACATGGGTTTGAGTGATATTCAGATGTTGCAGAAATTTGAAGAGGTCATCAGCATGTGAGTGCACCCGATATTCCTTACGAGGCTTAGTGGATTTACCAAATCCCTTCAAGTCGACCATGATGGTCCGATAGTGTCTGGCAAATGCGTCAACTTGGTATCGCCAACTGGTTAAATCACTTAACAATCCATGAATGAGGAGTAAGGGATAACCTTCACCTTTTTCTTCGTAGTTGAGCGTCACATCATCACTTACTTGGACTTCTGGCATGCTAGACACCCCTGTGCAAATGGCATTAGAAGGGACAGCCATTCAGGCTTAAATATCTTAACTGCACGATATAGGGCGCGTCAACCAATCAACAGGTGTTGATAAAATGACAAAAGAAAAACCATTAGAAAATCAAATGTGGCGTCCAGTGATTACAGAACGACGTTGGAACTGGATCGTTTCAGGTTTGGTCAATTTTATCATTGTATTCATCGTTGCACTAGTGTTCTGGTATGTCTTTATGGATTGGCGATTCTCCCTCTTTTACTGGTCTGGGTGGTTATTCCTTGGATCTGCAATTGCGGGATGGGGAATTCTTATTGTAGTATTTCAAATCTGGTTCGACCATTACCTATCGTCTAAGATGAAAAGCCTAGTTACACAAGGAATAGTGGGAACAATACTCAATATTGTTGGCATCGCAGTGGTTATCGCTGTTTTCTGGTTCGTCATCGGTCCGTATATGATTCCGATGTTCAGCCCCTTTGCTCTCATGAATGTCGCTTCAATCGGGGGTAACTGGTGGCTGGCACTCTTCCTTTCATCTGCCGCAATCGGTACGATACTCTCCTGCGGTTTCAGTTTTGCATCCATTTGGGCTGCTGGAAGCATCTATTGGCCATTTACAGAATTAGAGCAGCCTAAGCGTGGATTCACTGTAATGCTTCTGGGAGCCGTCATCACCACCTTTACGTGGCTTATCCTCTACTGGCCATTTCAAATCGCAACTGCGCTCCCACCTGTTACCACGACTGTAGATTGGACCATTTGGACTGCTTGGCCCTTCTGGGCTTACGACCCTATTGCGGGTGAAGTTAACAATGGTGGTGCCTACCTATCGCTAGCGTTTACCCAGTGGATTATCGTGTTTGGCTTAATGACGCTTATGACTTGGGATTATCAGCCTTGGAAAGCCCTGAAGAAACAACCTTGGATTGGCGTAGCTGCGTTAATTGGGTGCACTCTCCTTGGTGGTCTCTTTGCGTTCCTCATTATGCCATTTCTACTTTCTGGAATAATGTTGACAATGGGCTTTGCCGCAATGCACGGGTATTCTGCATGGATTGCAGTATTCATTATACTGCTCATATTCATCTGGACTCAATACTTCGGGAATTGGCCAAATCAGTTCACTACTATAGTAAACATTCTAATCCGGACAATCATCGTAGTCGTACTTGGAATCATCAGCCTCTACATATACTTCTTCATCTCACCGATGCTGTTAGGTGATTTCCTCCTGACTGGAGTATATAATCCAGTCAATTGGGTACTTTGGTTACTTTGGGCCATGCTGATTCACGTATACATATGGAAACGCGCACCAGGCTGGAAGAGCGTTTAGCAACCAAATCGGTAGAATTGCAAAGAACTTCCAAACGTTCTTCCTTTTCTCCTTTTTTAGAACCTGAGTCTAAAGAAGACCTAGAATATTCCCAATACTGATGATTGCAAAAGCAATGAATACAATTCCTAAGAGATCGCCAACGGTTGTTGTCAACGGAGGAATCACGCTATCCGGGTCTCGTCCAAAGCGGTAGACAAGTCGAGCTGAAAAGAGCCCAATCATACTGGTACAGCCAGTAGCACTTACTCCGGCTCCAATGATGCCAAGAAATAACCAGGGAAGCCCCCAAGCAGGAAATATTGGCCCAATTAAGGGAGTTAGCCACAAAGTGATGCCGATGACACATACACCCAAGAAAGCATAGGCTGTGGCAGAAACCAGAAGAACAGCAAAAAGATTAGCAAAGAGTAGGCGATAGGGTCGAAAACTTGCGTCAAGTTCACCAGTATAGAGATGACTTGTCGCTCGGGCACCAACCACACCAGCAAGGTCACCTGTGATATCGATGAATGCGGGGACCATGAGTAGAATTAGGGGAAAAACAATTTTTAGACCCTCAAGAGTGTAATCGAGAAATTGTCCCGCGATAAGAGCGAAGACTAGAACGATGCCGAGGACAGGGAGGCTCTCGATGAGAATTTTTCGCACTGTATGTTCAATCATAGGTTTCACCTTTTCACACTACTATTGGGAATGGAGGTATGAGGGTGATGGCAAAAGTAATAGCAATAAGTAAGCAGCCGATGGTGATGATGTCACCGATTGCAGCCACAATAGGAATGGTAATGTTGTCAGGGTCAAGACCTCGGGCATGAGCAAGTAATGCTACTGTAACAGTTATGGTCACTTGAAAGGCACTAGCCAGTAGAGCTGTTACTATGGCAATGATGAGAAAATGTGGTAAAATCAATAACAATCCACTTCGTGGAACTAGGAATTGTGTGATCATGGATACAGCCCATGCACCAATCGATAGGAGGAAGGACATGATAACGACGAGGTAGAATGCGACCTTGATGTTTGCACGGAGAGGTTCGTTAAGACCTTGTTTCCAAGAAATGGTGCCTAGATGGGTTCCGGATCCAAGACGTTGGGCGAGACTTGTTGAAATATTTCCACGTAATTGCATTAGACCAGGAATCAATACAAACAAACCAAGCATGCTAGCGAAAGTCGTGTCAAGGCGAAGTAGCATAACTCCGGCGAAAAGCTCCGCTAAGACGGTGAAGAGAAGGACTGGCATCGCTTCCCTGTACACCCGCCAGATTAATCTCCGTTCTCGAGAGCCGCCGTTGGCCATCACCATCGTCATCACCCTGCTGTTCAGTGGAAGTCAGAGTAGTTATCCGTCGACTAGGATGGTTGTAGATAGTCATAGTGTGTCACCCTTTTTGGAGCTTTGTACTAGCGTCTAAAAATTTAGGCGCGATTAACGCCTTACCCGGAACAACTCAATAAATATGTTTCCATGGGGTGGGGTTTAGAAAAGAAAAATTAGTGAATAGATAGCAAATTCCCCAACTCTTGAAGTGACCCTTGGAATGAATGTAATCTGGATGGAGAAGCCAAGTTAGACTTTTAATTTCTGTGTAGATAGAATGGGGGAACTATACTCTCGTTCTCGAATTTTTTACAAGGTTGTAGATGAAATATAAGCTTATGATGATAATGAAGAAACATAATAAGATGAAAGGGGCAGCAGAAATTGGTCCGAACATCCCAATCCAATTATTCCTTCTTGCAGTTGCTCATAAACCCTTTGATAAGGAGCATTGTTAGAATAGCAATTTCATAGTTAGAGGGGTATTGAAATTAAAAAAAATAA
>JBHLNC010000387.1:0-2510 GCA_048937435.1 Promethearchaeota archaeon
AACGAAGTAAAAACTCCTGTTATAGCAACACTGAATAAAATGACGTTAGGACTAAAAGATCGCACACATGACCCCGTGGATCAAATAGTGAGTGACCTTGCATCATATAGGGAGCAAGGTGTGCTTATACTGGAACCAGAAGTGGCTGCAGAAGTAGCGTGTAAATTAGTTATGAAGGTAGCACCAAAGAGGCAAAAATTCAAGGTAATACCAAGTGATGAGGAATTCGCAGTTCTAGTTAACAGATGTGTCAATTGTGAGCTTTGTAAGAGGGCCTGCCCGCTTGATCTTGACATTCCTAATGCAATGGCCGCTGCAAAGCAAGGCAACTTACAACCGCTTGCGGAACTTCATAACCTTTGTATAGGGTGCGGCAGATGTGAGGGTATCTGTCGTGATGGAATTGATATTTTAAGCGTAATTGAGAAAGCAGCTAACAAATATGTTAAAGCAGAAAAGTACAAAGTGCGTGCTGGTCGAGGTCCAATAACCGATATAGAAATTCGCGATGTTGGTGCGCCAATTGTGCTGGGAGAAATTCCAGGAGTTATCGCAATTGTTGGTTGTCCGAATTATCCTAACGGCGCAGGTGAAATAGGGATTCTTGCTGAAGAATTTCTTAAAAGAAGATATATTGTAGTTGCAAGTGGCTGTGGAGCCATGGATGTTGGAAAATACAAGGACGAAGAAGACTTGACGCTTTATGAAAAATATCCTGGGTACTTTGACGCTGGGGGTTTAGTAAATGTAGGTTCTTGTGTTTCAAATTCGCATATTGATGGTGTGGTAATAAAAATTGCTAACATTTTCGCTAGAAGACCATTACGTGGAAACTACGAGGAGATTGCTGATTATGCACTGAACAGAGTCGGTGCGGTCGGAATTGCATGGGGGGCAATGTCACAGAAGGCAGCGTCTATTGGAACAGGAGCAAATAGACTTGGCATTCCTGTTATTGTCGGTCCTCATGGTAGCAAGTATAGGCGGTTCTATATGGGTCGATCAGATAAAGATGAGGACTGGGAAGTCTACAATGCAAGAACTGGAGAGAAGGTCTATGTGGGTCCATGTCCAGAACATCTTATCTACGCCGCAGAATCCATTGAGGAGTGTATAGTGGCAACTGCGAAGCTATGTTTGCGACCAAACGATACCACTAAGGGACGCGCAATCAAACTGACTCATTATATCGATCTCTCACAGAAGTACTTCGGCGTTTTTCCAGACGATGTCTATAAGTTTGTAAGAACGGAAGCAGATATTCCTATTACAATAAAGGATAAGGTGCTTAAACACTTAAAGGGAAAGGGATGGGTTCTAAGAGAAGTTCCTGACCCAACTCTTCTACCAAGATTAGTTAGAAAGCAAAAAAGAAATGATGAAAAGAATAAGCATACCGAATGATCTACATGTCACTAAGCGATGTGAGAGTATTCAGCATAGTCACTAAAGCATAAGGCAGGTTTTACATAGAGGGATAAAAATGCTTCCTATAGCTTATGTGGATATAAATCGTTGTATCGGATGTAAGCTCTGCGAAAAATATTGCCCTGCTAGTGCTATTAGGGTAATTGGAAAGAAAGCATATGTCAATTGGATAAGATGTATTGGATGTGGACTGTGTGTTAATGCCTGCCCCCAAAGTGCAGTATATCTATTGTCGCGCTACATTCCTTCTCATATGCCGTCTATTCGATACTAGACAAATTTATAGTGAAGCCTTGTATTCCGTAACTCAAATTATCCTTTTATTATTTATACGAGGATCTCTATGACAATGAGGGTGAAGTCTTGAATGAGAACCTAGAAGAGATATTTAGAGTCCTTGAAATGCAAAAGAATTCAAAAATTGTTAGGGCACTTTTCGAAAAAGAAGAATTAGATATCCATTCATTAATGGATTTTGTTAACTATCCTCATCGGTATAAATCAAAATTTATGTCAAGATACATCTCAAAACTTCAAAAAATAGGTTACATTGGCAATAATAATGGATTTTATTTTCTCACGCCTTATGGTGTTTTATTTTTCAAGACATTGGGCGATCTTACTAGTTTAAAAATGTCAAACAAAGTTCGTCTCATTAAATTGATAAGAAAGCCAAAAACGATAGAACAGTTGTATACAACATTGAAAATTTCAAGAATACAATGCCATCAACTTCTAAAATGCCTTAAGAAAAGAGGCATCGTCGAATCAGAAACCCGAAAATATAGAATATGTCCTAATGTAAGACTTAATGAACTTAAAGGTGTCCCCTTATACTATTGGAAACTTCTTAATATCCTCCTAACTAAAGAAAGTTGTAGTGCTCAGGAGATCTCAACCGCCACAGGATTAGCATTAAAAGGAGTTCAAACACGTTTATCAGAATTAAAACGAATGAGCATCGTAGAGTCCACAGGCCCAAACCCTCTTCCACAACGGAGTTTCTTCAAATTTTACAAACTTACAGATATGGGTAAAGGGGTTTTAAAAAAAATAACAGAATTTGAAAAATTGATTAATTT
>JBHLNC010000388.1:0-2509 GCA_048937435.1 Promethearchaeota archaeon
ATCATTCAGGAAGTCTGCTACTTCGGCAGCCGTGGTTTCGTTATCTAATGCAAATGCAGTGATAGTAGCATTTCCAGGATTTCCCTCCCAAAAACCACCTTCAATAGAACCTGATTCTGTCCAGTTAAGGAGCGGATTAAAGGGTGATTGAACCACGGTCCGTGGTTCTCCTGACCACGAAATCACCGCGGTGTCATTATAGAAATACTCAGACTCCAGTGATACACTAACCCAGTCAGCAGGACCACTTGGAACTATTAGAGTATTCGAGCTTGCTTCAAGAGTTGGTGGAGAACCAACTCCCCCGTTCATCATTATGAAAGCTGGTGCTATGGGGTTGATGACGAGAACACCAAACATGAACACCATTGAAATCATAGATAACTTACTAGTCACAATTGTACACCAACATACAGCTGAAACCGCCTATCTGGTGGAACCCGAATGCTCGAAGGTTTTTAAAAGATTTTCTGGTAGGAGCATTTCTTAATAAACATCTCAATAACAAGGGTCTTCGCATTAAGAATTGTGAAAAAGTGTGAAAAATTGATAAAAACAATCTCTACGGATTATCCACCGGCAATTATTGGAAGCACAATCACACGTTGTCCTTCTTCGATGTCATCTTCTAGTAATGCTCTTTTGCCATCCACGAGTACAACAAAGTGTCTGTGAAGTAAACCCAATTCCTTTAAAAGCTCGCGAACCGTTTTGGACTTTGTTAGTCGGATCTCAGAAAAACCATTGCTCAATGCCCTGTCGGTGTAATCAATTTCGGATTCCATCTGTAACCACCCGCAACGCTAAACTCCCCTCCCTTCATACAGATAAAAATATATCCGGCTCGAACTGCTAACAGGTCAGGTGTACCGAATTCCTTATTCACGCCAAATGGGCCCGTGGCCAAGCTGGATAAGGCACCGGCCCTCTAAGCCGGTAATCGAGGGTTCAAATCCCTCCGGGCCCGCCACATCATTCATTCTTACCATAGCTTTTTCTAATGATTTGAGAGTAGAGCTGACAAATAATGGTGGAACTATGAATACTAAACAATCCAATGCCAGTCCTGTGATGCGATTCCGATTCTTGATTCCCTATATACTGATTTTCTTTTTCGTTCCCATTCTCACTTTTGTTATCGGTAATTGGGTTGATCGATTTTTCAGCCTCCCTTCATTTCCACCATTTCCGTTCAACATCATCTTTGGTATAGGAATAATGCTATTGGGGGCTGCTATTGGAATTAAGGCCACACGACAATTACGTTACGCTGGAATGGGATTACCGTGGGGCGCATTGGACGAAGAAGCCAAAACAAAATTCTTAGTAACTAATGGCATTTACTCTTACACACGGAATCCAATTGTTTTAGGATATACCCTACTGCCACTCGGGATGGGTCTTCTCTTTCGGTCTTTGGGGATGACAATTCTAATTCCTGCACTCATTTTGGTTATCATGTTAATCCGAATCAAAAAATGGGAAGAACCTGATTTGGAGAACCGCTTTGGTGAAAAATATCTTGAATATAAACGAAGAACGCCCTTTCTCATACCTCGAGTTCGACCCGCGCTAGCTGGCTTCTTAACACGAAAGCGAACCACGGCGGAGTCTAAAGATTCATCTACTACTTCTTGAATCGTTCCTGGAACATTTTGATTGCAGTGAGAATAATTTGTTCAGCTGCAGGGGAATCCTTCCATTTTTTCACTTTCACCCATTTATGTGGCTCAAGTTTCTTGTAGCTGACAAAAAAGTCAGCGATTTCAGCAAGGAGATGTTGTGCCATTGAAGAAATGTCTTTTACTTCGTCAAACCTGGGATCGTGTGTTGGAACAGCGATGATTTTGTCATCTTCCCCTTTCTCGTCTTCCATTGTCAAAATCCCGATTGGCCGAGCTTCCAAAATACAGCCTGTAAAAGTTGGTTTAGTTGTTAGAACTAAGACATCCAGTGGATCATCATCTTCATACCATGATTGTGGAATAATGCCATAATCACCAGGAAAATACAGTGCTGAATAAAGAACCCGATCAAGGCGAAAGACCCCGAGTTCAATATCGTATTCATATTTGTTGCTGACACCATTAGGAACTTCGACAATAGTATAGATGCATTTTGGTGGATTTGGACCTGGTGGTAAATCCCGCCAGAGATTTGTCATAATTGTTATCTCCATTACACATATCTGAAAACAAATGGGGATTAAGATTTTTTTGTTCTTTTCTTTGATTTTGAAGGTTCATTTGTCATACTTGTGTTTTCTTTCTTGTGTGGTCCAAAGTCACGTGGTTTTCTCCATTGTCTTTCTAATCGTAGGTTAAGACGTGCTTCTACGAGATTATCCTTTGTGCGTTTAAGGGAAAATCCCATTTTTTCCATGAGGTGATGGGCTCGATAGTTATCAGGTAACATGATACCATAGATTTCATCCAATCCTCGTTCAATGCAAATTTCTATCATGTAGTCAAGCATCTTCGATCCAAGTCCTAGTCGTTGCCACGGATCA
>JBHLNC010000389.1:0-2505 GCA_048937435.1 Promethearchaeota archaeon
AAGCCCTCTTTACAGCTGCAGGAATTGGGATTGTGTGTTCTATCAACGCATCCATATCTGGGGCTGAAGGAGGATGTCAAGCAGAATGTGGAGTAGCCGCGGCTATGGCAGCAGGGGCTCTCACAGAATTAGCCGGAGGAAGCCCCACCATGGTAGGTCATGCTGCAGCCTTAACGCTGAGTAACATGTTGGGATTAGTCTGCGATCCCGTTGCTGGATTAGTCGAGGTTCCATGTGTTTTAAGAAACGCTGGTGCTCTGATGCAGGCTCTCCTTGGAGCTGAGCTGGCACTTGCTGGGATAAAGAGTCGGATTCCCGTTGACGAAGTCATTGGTGCAATGCGTGAAGTGGGAGAGGCTCTTCCTGAGAGTCTTCGCGAAACCAGTCTTGGAGGGCTTGCTAATACTCCCACCGGAGTACGCCTTCGTCGAAAACTTGCCTAACTCTAATCAAGAATCGGAACGACACACAGAAACACGAATGTTGAATCACTGGTATTTCGATAGCCATGCGGTTCATTCGATGGAATATACACAAACATATCTTTTTTGACAACAACTTCTTCGGTCTCTGTGAAAGTGATACCTTCACCTGAAAGAATGTAAATCTCATGATCTGCTTCATGCCCATGTAATGGAATTTCCCCACCTGGTTGAAGCACAAACCGACGCATCGCAAAGGTTTGAGCCCCATTCTCTTTGTTAATGAGCCACCGAATGGTTGTACCCGTCGATCCATACATTGTCACTGGTTCTTCAGGTCGTTCGTCATATCGACCAGTAATCATGATTATTCACCCAAAATTCAAGACTTAAATACAGAATGTACTAGCTTCACTCCTGCACAATTCTATTATATTAAAACCCGACTGATGCATCATAAGAAAACTTAATTGGATGCACGTACAGGCATAGAATGACACCACGAGGCGTAGATAACCTAAAACAAGAAGGCGGGATCGGAACATGGCGAGGAAAGATTTAGTCAAACAGACTCTCCTGTCACTCCTCCAAGAAGCCGAACCCTCCGTCACCGATGATGCCCTTTTTCTTGGCAAAATGAAAATCCACTGTACCGAATCTGGTTACGCTAACATTCAAATCAGCCGCCCTCTGGACATCGAGTTCGTTAAGCAGTTTTTCCAAGGGATGGATGTCTATGCCGAATCCAATCAAGCAAGTGTCATCGTAAAAAAGAACGTCAACGTCTTCCTCTACGCTGAAGCCAACGATAATCAACGCATAGCCTTTGGCCCACTACTTGATTATGAACTTCTTGTTCTTGTTTTCAAGTATATCCGCGTCATCATGACCCGAAATGCGTAGTCTCTGCATTTCAAAATAATCCACGGAATACAACTAGCTATACTTCTTTTTCCTGCTTTTTTTCTAAACGAAACCCCTTCGGAAAGAGTGCTGACAGCTGAATCCGTTCAGTTTTTCCTGATGCCCCTACTGCAACGATTTCCATATTGGGAGAAAATTCAAACAACACGTTCCGGCAAATACCGCATGGCATCGCAGGCTCCTCACTGTCAGTTACTACAACGATCTTCTGAAAGCTGCGTGCTCCACTACACACAGCTGTAAATACTGCAGACCGTTCAGCACAATTAGTAGCACCATAAGTTGAGTTCTCCACATTACATCCGGAATAGATCTGCCCTTTATCTGTGAGCAGAGCCGCTCCAACTTTGAAATGAGAGAAGGGGGCGTAAGCATTTTGTTTAGCTTGACGTGCTCGCGTTATTAGTTCTTCATCGTTGGGGGGCATTCGCGTAACTCCTCTGAAAATTAGTATATTTCTAGCCGTTTCCATGTGTACGACCTATAAGAGCTCGACGGTTTTTCGGAGTGATTGAGTATTTGAGAATTGAATTCGGGTATTACTGGCTTTATAAATGGGGCTTTTAGAATTCCTTAAATCTCCAACGCGTCCTTAATTCGGCTTAAATCACTAAAATTCGTTAAATAATCATATTATGCCTGTTTTACTGGATTTAGGGGTTATAGTCGCCCTATACCCAAATCCAAGGGTTTAAATACCTTTTTTGGACCGATAAGCTTGAGAGAAACAAATAGGGAAGTGATGCCGATAACGTTGTTGGAGTCCGGCGCGGTTTCTTCCGTGCAGCGCTCGACCTCAAAACCCATCACATGTCCTGCCTGCGGACAGCTAAACCTTATCAAACTCAAGCACTACAACTGGCTCCTTTCAAAAGAAAAGGAAGCTCGGTGTCGCAATTGTGGGCGGTCGATACCCCTCACAAAGTAATTGCGATCTTTGAACGCAAATCAAGTATTTCAAATCCTAGCCTCTTACGCCTAGTTCCATCTTTCTAATATAGTCGGTTTAAACCAATTCAACATCAGTCTTTGGCTGATTTGTTCTGAAATAATATTTGAACACTGAAGCTAATGGACGTTTCGAACGACGCCCCCAAAAGCGATTGGTCCTCTTTTCTAATGACCTTTAGACTTAAGTGGATAACAGTGGGTAAGGGCA
>JBHLNC010000044.1:0-9831 GCA_048937435.1 Promethearchaeota archaeon
GATTCAACACCATGGGTGAGTCGACGACGAGAGCTCTACCAAACTCGAGTAGCGCAGGGTGACCTACAACCAGTACATGGTTTTCTCTCATTCTATCAGTCTGTTCAAAATGCTAATCTACCAATAGCCTTTGTGAGTACTGGACACCCTGAGAACATTTCTGCTGCCTTGGAAAGCTTGGGTCTGAGAGGAAAACATCCAGTAATTGATGCTACCCAAGTGACGCGTCTTAAGCCAGATCCTGAGGCTTATTTAAAGGGGTCACAAGTTTTAGATGTTCCACCTGCTCATTGTCTTGTTTTTGAGGACTCGCCAATTGGTGTGATGGCAGCAAAGACAGTAGGTATGACTTGTGTTGCTCTAACTACGACAAATCCATCGGAAGATCTCTTCGAGGCTGATCTCATTATTCCGAATTTTGAGGGGTGGACTCTTCAAAAAATTGTTATAAAATTAAACTATCAGCTTGGAGAATAATTTTGGGTTATGGGGTTTGGAAGGCACTTGACTAGTGAGAATATCGTTTAATTCCTTTCAGGCGGCAGACTTCACGGACCAGCATGTCGAGGATTTGATCATCGCTTTTCACACCGGCAGGAGCATCTACGATCTTACTGAGTTGTAATGGAATGCCATCCATCCGGTATGCAGTCTGAATTCCGTCTGCTTCAATGCCGACATATGACGATGGCAACACGACATCAGCAATCTCAGTGGTTGCGCATCGTTTAGGATCTAAGATGATTACAGGTATATTGAGCATGTTCTTCACAGCTGGGGCCGGGAATGAAGCTGCAGGATCTGCTGCGATGGCAAAGAAAGCGTCTGCCTCCCCACGTACTAACACATCAACAGCGCTTGTTTCACCAGGCATGTAGTAGGGTGAACCCTGCTCAAGGCTCACAGAAAACGGATATCCATATGTCCAGGTTGAAACATGGTTCGAACCAGTCACGTTGAAGTGACCTCTTAATGGCATAATCACTGCTTTTGTGTGATGATTCAAGTCTGCTGTCAAATCAATGGCAACTGAAATATTGTGATCTTTTCCATGGCTCTGTGTCAATCCCAATCCAAAGAAAATGGTTGTAAATTGTGCATTTTTCAAGTCAGAGGTAAACTCACGAATCTGGCGCATCGGTACTCCAGCAACTTCTGACACCTGTAACTCATGACCACGCAGGAGAGCCCGGACGGCTTGCATTAGCTCATAATCCTTGTTCGGTTCAACTTGAATGAAATTCGTCACCTGATCTGAAAATCGTGTGGGACGAACATCAACATGGTAAATTTTTCTATCCTCCACCTGCCGAAACAGACCCTCAATAAATTGTGAATAGCGACGTGTATGCCGGGGATGAGCGGCGATGGGATTACAACCCCAATAAATAATCAAATCTGAGTAATTCTTGATCTTTCCCAAAGTACAGGTACCAATCCCCACACGTTGGACGGCTTCGATGCCTGGACCATGACATACTGACGAAGTATTATCAACAATCGCCCCTGTCACCTCAGCGAGTTCCAAGGCTTTCATGTTCGCCTCATTTGACGTACTTGCTAAACCATAAATCACTGGTCGCTTCGCTTCAACCAAGATTTTCGCGGCAACTTTCACAGCTTCTTCAAGGGAGACTTGCTTAGCCTCTGACTTATCTGGACCTGAACGAAGTTCAGGTTTATAGATGCGGTATTCATCGCGAACTTTCAAGAATTTCGTATGACCAATCCGGCACGCATTCAACGCTTCTACAATTGTGCCTTCGGGAACACGTGGAAGTGGGCCAGTCAGAGTTACTGCAACTTCAATGTCATCACATAAGCAACCGCAGAAAGGGCATATCACGTGTTTCGTAACACGGGTGCGGGGTGTTGAGAGGATGGCGTCGGTGTCTTTAGTAGTCATGAAAGGGACCTCGTGTAGCTATCATACTCAAAGTGTAGGTTTATCAATGTGGTTCAATCATTTAAGCGGTTCGCCCTGACCAGTTATCGTTTCGAGGTAATTGGATAGTTAGTTTCAGTTAGGCAAAGTGGCATCCCAGGGTGTCAGTTCAGGTAGTTTTCTCTGACGACTGAATTCTTTGATGATTAGGAAGGTGATAGCAAGGCCAATGTATTCAACTGCTAGCATGGTGCCGTAGAGGAAAATGTTCACTGCCCATCCAGGTGGGACACCATAAGTTATGACACTCATGAAGATAGTGAAATTCCACAGAGTGTGAAGGACAATAGGACCAGTGAGGCTCCTCGTTTTTTGGAACATATAACCGGTCACAATGCCAAATCCAAAAGAAGACACTACATAATAAACAGAAAACCATCCGGCGGTTATTGGGTCCATCCACCCATTGATTAGGTAATTAATTGGCCAAACGATGTGCCAAATGCCAAAGAAGACTGCCTGAATGCCATTTGCAATATTCACATTGTATTTGGTCATGAAACAACGCATCATCAGCCCTCGGAAGACCCCCTCTTCCATGAATGAATTAATGATGTAGAAGATAAAGAAGTACATAATGTATGGCGTTGGGTAGAAGGCGAGTTGTAACAAGGGTTCTAAACCAAGTCCCAGTTCAATATAGAACTCTGCCAAAAAAGGCAGTAAATAGTACGCCAAGTAAACCAAGAATCCGAGAACTAAGTTCGAAATTAGAAAATGATAGTGAATACCGACGACGTTGAATCTTCGATAAACAATCCATACGTAGCCAAGGAGTATGATGAGAGGAATGACCTTTGAAGAGATGATACTGAACGGTGTCATGTGAAGCTGCAGGATGAATATGTCAATAATTCGGAATATCAAAGCGATGATAAAAAACACGATTGCGAGGAGAAAAGGAGGGACCAGATGTTTCTGAATCGGTTTAGGCTCTTCCATAATAAGTTCCTCACCGTTGGTGATAGAGGATATAAAATAAAAATTGGTGCATTTCAATTAATGGCATCCACTTAGTTCTGATTCCAGCATACGCTTATAGAAATAGAAAGGATTCCGAACTCCCTGGTTCGGAATTACTATTTGACTCTCGATTATGGAAAGAATATGAAAATGAGGGTTTGAAGCCAAAGGTTCCCTGCAAAAATCAATGGAAGGAAGAGCTGGGCTGTTAGTGAAATGACTGTCAACAAGGTATTGATTGACGGACCAGCAGTATCCTTGAAGGGATCACCAATCGTATCACCTGTAATGGACGCTGAATGGATACGATGGTAATCTGTTTGGGTATGATCATATTCCGGTGATTCAATGAATTTCTTCGTGTTATCCCAGGCGCCACCAGCATTATCCATGAAAAGCGCGAGAATTAACCCAACAATAACAGCACCTGCCTGAAATGCCGCGAGAGCTTCTAAGCCAAGTATTATACCTGTGATGATGGTGACAAAGATCGTGATAATGGTTGCTGGAAGAAGCTCACGAAGCGCACCCCTAGTCGCTATCTTAATACCTCGGTCATAATTAGGAAGAGATTTACCTTCAAGGATGCCTGGGTCCTCCTTGAATTGTTGACGTATCTCAACAATTAGTTTGTCTGCATTTTTCTGTACTCCAAGAATCATCATTGCTGAAAAAGCCGCAGGTACAATTCCACCAATTAAAGCACCAGCCAAAACAATTGGGTTTAATAAATCAATGAAAATTGGAGCTCCCACAAGGCGTGAGGCCAGTTCAATGTAGGCTGCAAAGAGGGCAAAGACTGTAAATGCCGTAGCCCCAATTGCAAATCCCTTTGTAATCGCCTTTGTTGTATTGCCAAGGGCATCGAGTTTATCCATCTCTTCTATTGCCTCCTTCGGCGCCCCTGATTGCTCAATTATCCCCCGGGCATTATCAACAATTGGACCATATGAATCTGAACTAACCACAAGCCCATTAGTTGCTAATAGACCAACCGCTGCAATGGCCACAGCAAACACTCCAGCTTGCCAGAATCCAACGGGTCCTGGTATGGGGATAAATGAGCCCAGAATGAAGGATGCAACTAAAGCCACAACAATACCCACAATGGAAGGGACAACACTGATTAGACCATAGGAATATCCTGATAATATCAGAGTGGCTGGGCTAGTTTCTGCTGATTTAACCATGTTTTGGACGGGTTGAAATCGTCGAAAACCATAGTCGTTAGTAAAGATATTTGACACGAAACCAATGACAATTCCTGCTAAGAGTCCCAAGATAGCAGAAAGAGCAATGACGATCGGAATTTGAAAAAGAATGAGGACGAAAACTACCAGAACAGCAAAGAGAATCGTTGCGAAGTAGGTTCCATTGTTAAGAGAACAGTCTGGTTCACATCTATCATGAGTGCGTACAGCAAATACTCCAGCAATAGAAGCGAAAACTCCCACTGTGGCGATCAGAAGGGGAATGAGTCCATAGGGAACCAATGTGTTGATGCCATTGGATACTAATACGATATCAATGGTTGCACCCAAAATCGCTGCCGCTAGTATTGTTGATATGTTGCTATCAAAAATGTCGGCTCCAGTTCCTGCGATATCCCCGACATTATCACCCACAGCATCTGCAATCGCTGCAGGGTTTCTGGGATCATCTTCTGGAATACTATGTTCAATTTTTCCAACAATATCGGCAGCAACATCCGCCGTTTTTGTAAAGATTCCACCACCGGCCCGAGCGAAGAGGGCAACTGAACTCGAGCCAAAAGAGAAGCCAATGATTATTTCCCATAATGCAATAGCTTCGAATCCGAAGAAGACATAATTCCAAACTAAATAGAGCCCTGCAATTCCTACGAGCGCGATACCACCTATGATTAACCCGACGATTGCACCAGCACGAAACGCAACCCGAAAAGCTGGAATTAGCCCACCTACCGCCGCTGCAGCAGAAGTGCGCCGGTTGGCGCGAGTTGCTACAACCATTCCAACATACCCTGCTACCATACTCGCAAATGAACCTATGACAAACGAGAGTGAGACAGCTAAGGCAACGGAGGCAAGTCCTGTACTCCCAAAGACAAATTCCGCAACTGCGATAATAACTGCCATTACTACACTGAAGACAGCGAGGATGCGGTATTGAATTGAAAGAAAGGAATGCGCTCCTTGTTCAATGAGTTTGCTAACATCACGCATTCGCTCGTTACCTTCATCCGCCTTCATTACCAAGCGGAAGAAATAGAACGCCACAAGGACTGAAAACAATCCTGCGATTACTGTTAAAACAAGTATGATTATGTTTATCATAGCTATCCCCAAATTGTCTGAAATAGAACTTTCTTATTTTGCTGAACTGCGCATCTCTGAAAATAATTCTTTGAGGCTCAACACCTGTTTCTCAGGCGCAGGGGTTATGGTTGCATTCAGACCTTTCATTGTGGGCATCCCGGTGCTATCTGTATCTCCGCCAATTACTAGATTAGCCCACGGTCCATAGGGGATGAATCCTATTCCTTCACTAGCTCGCGGTGCAGCTTCTGCTCGAAGTACAACACTTCCATGTTCAGTTGAAACTTCGACGGTATCTCCCGGTTCAATTTTCAGCTTCTCCAGATCTTTAGGATCAAGGCGGATTTGGGTGGTGGCTTCGTGATAAATAGCGCTGAGCTTGCCGGCTTCAAGACCCACACCCTGCCTGCGAGTTCGACCGGTCAATAAAACAACTTCCAAGCTAGGCATAATACAAGTTCACCCCACATTCGATGGCATTCGATACATAATGACCTTTAATAAATCTCTTCCTCAAACACAGAAGCCCTCTCATATGAGATTAATCCGATGAGGGAGGAAGGCGGATTATCCACCCCTGTGTCGTCAATGAACCAACGACGACTTGGTTTCGCATAATGTTCCCATCCGTATCGCGAACAGCCTCAGCCGTCCCTCTCACACGAATTCGGTCTCCCTTATGAAAGACGCCGGCAAAAATTCCTTCAAAGGAAATTACCTCAGTCAAGGCAGGAAATTCAACATCGCCCTCTTCTAAAGAGATGTCACCAACTAAATACTGAACCGGCACGAACAAATTTCCCTCATCCTCTTCGATGGTCGCTGTGAATTCGACAGGGCCAATAACGGAAAAGATTTCTGATCCATACTCTTCCATAATCTCTGCATCCAATCGAACAGGGCTAATAGAAAAGTCGGTGTTATTAAACCGTCCCCGTTGCCAATAGGACCAGGCTATGTATTCTGCATACTTTGCAGGGATTCCCAGTGTTTGCACATGACGATGTTTCCAGCTCAAAATCTCATCATGTGAAAATGATTTTACCTTATTTTCACCGAACAGGCCATCCATTGCATCCCGAATCTGATGTGTGTTCTCTCGACCATATATCAGTAAATCAATGTCCGAAAACATTGGATTATGGATTCCCAATAAGAGAGAGCCAGTTATTCCAAATCGGCTAACTGGTACACCGCTAGCATCGGAGAGTAATTCTACAAGAGCTCGTGTTCTCGATTCTAACGGGTCTTGTGGATCTCTCATAATTTCTGCCATTCGGACTTCTGGCAAATAATATGCAATGATGCTTTTCCAAGGCACTAGTGCTAATTCGAAGCCACGAACCTTGTCAAGTGAAATATACTCAGGATAATTTTCGCGTAACCAATTACTACTTGATTGTACTTCTGCAGCACTATACACTTCAATCATCCGACGATAGTGAACACCTTGCCGTTCCCACTTTCCTTCTGGATCGGGACGGTACTTCAGGTACGTTGTATATGCGTCTGGTGGGTGCAGGTATCCCACTACAGTAAACAGCAATCCCTCTTGTGTTTCCACGAAATCTTTGTCCTTCGGGTGACGCGCCACCTTGGAAACCACCATTCCTGTGCTCTAGAGCAAGCTACTGGGTAATAAGATATCCGATGGATTATCGCCTAACACAAACCGAACCCATTGATCCTTACCCTGTTGAACAACTTCTAGCGAACCTTGGACAATGACTTCTTCATCCTGTCTAACCTGCTCTGTAAATCTTCCCCGAAAACTCACAATTTCTCGCACATCATCTCGGGCTTCCCCTTTTAGAAACTCAACATCCTCAACTTCGTATCGACACGGAGTAAAAAGGCCATCACGGTCATCCGTTATGGTACAGCGGACTCGTGCTTGACCTAAAGGATGAAACTTATGGTCCCCATATTGTTGCTGAACCTGATCCCAGTTTAAGACTGCTCGAACAAAATAGTGGTGTCCACCAAAAATGCCATGCATGGATTTCAAACCATCAACAAGCAACATCGTTTCAATGGGAATTCCGGTTCCACTCCAACGAAGATTATAGACAGGGCGATACGTATCCAACCGATACTTCGAAATTCCTTCTTCTGGAACAAGTTGCGCTCGCTTCAATGCTAATTGCACGGCTCGTGCTTCACGTCTGCCATAAACAATCAAGTCAATATCCGAAGTTGGACCGTGCAAATCAACTTGGACGCTTCCCGAGATACCTAGACTTTCTCTAGGGATCCTGGCTGACTGCTCTATCAATTGTGATAAAGTGATAACATCTTGTTGAAGTGGATCACATTGATCCAATTGTTTTAACTTTGCCAGGCTCGCTTGAGGCTGGTACACTTGTTTTATTGAAGAATGTGGGACACCTTGCAACTCCCGTCCAAAAATTTCGTCATGGTAAAGGTATTGTGGGTAGTGTTGTCGTAGAAAATCAAACCGATTTGATAAATGGTAGACCTTATCGTACTGCTGGCCATACCTTGATCGTTTACCCTTGGTTGATGGATAATACCGGAGAAACGCAATCGCTTTGTCTGGAGGATGTACTAGTCCCTTTACATCGAATATTAATCCCTCAATGGTTTCGATGAAATCCCCTTCCCGAACAGAAATACCCGTTTGAATAACTTACACCACCATAGTTTGAAGACCCATAGAATGAGTACTTGCAAACAAAATTCTTTCGCCATTAACTAATTAGAATTTTAAATTTAGCGGGGGAATGGCAAACTCTTCTTCTGACCAATTCCAATATGCGCCATTCCATTTCTCTCCAAGCTTTGCTGGGCTAGCAGATCCTAAGTTCCTGAATTGTTGCATCTGCCAAACCTCTTGCACACCCTCTTCCTCATTAGTTCGAGAAAGTAGATTGAGAATGTTTCCGAGGCTTCGAGATGGTACACTGACGCTTACGAAACAACCGATATTTGTGACCTGGGCAAAAGATAGGGGCATTTGTGCCACAGCCACAACAAGCTGCTCCGCAATATACTGATCACAGCGAATGGCAAATGTAATGAAGAAAGGTAATTGGGGGGTACCGAACACAAAGTAAGGTTCCATAGTTCTTTCCTTCTGAAGACGAGTTTTTCGAGTTGAAACGGTTGTCCGTGGTATAGTTATCCCTACTGAAGCTAGTCTTTTCTGAATTTTTTGCATGGGTGCGCGAGCATCACCAACAAGAAATGAAGCAAGATAGTAATCCAACTTGTCAAAAGGTCGAGCCAGGGTCACTGATAAGCCACGTGGTTTCGGTAGAATTGTCCAATTCTCTCGTACAAAGTTTAGTAATCCTAGGGTTAATACATCACCTTCTATCAACCATGTGCTCGTATCATAATCAAAGTGATCAAAACAAATCGATTGATAGTATTTTTTAACCTCATGAATCTGACTGTTTTCGAGTAAGTTTTCGTTAAGAAAATGTAATTGCTCCTGAAAAAGTTGAAGGGGTTTTCCTTGGTCAGGTACTCTAAAGCCAGCAAAACCCCGTTTCATGGTGGTGTCAAAAGAAGCGGAAACCAAATAGGGCGACATCTCATTCTCGAATATTCTCTCCAAGCTTCGCGACGCATCAAGACTTTTGGTGTTAAAGAAAAGTGCTATTGGTTTTATCTTAAAGCGTCCCCAATCTATCAAATTAGCAAAACGAAGGCCAATTTTTTCTTCGAGAGTTCGAATGTCTTTTCTCATAGTTGGAAGGCTAATATCTAATTCTTTCGCCATTTGTGCTTGTGGTGTGTTTGGGCGCTGATATAGTAAAGAGAGTAAGCGAATTTCTCTCCCGCTTAATCGATCAACTTGTTCTGATACTAGACCATGCAATAAGTCTCTACTGACTTTCTCGTAGGAGGTGATGTTAAACCGAATAATAACTTTTAGACGGCGTAATAAGGAGTTGTACGTTCTTTCTCGCGGAGTAACGACCAGCCCCGCAAAATCTCTATGGGGCTCAATGCAATATTCTTCATCACTAAGAGGTTCTCCTTGAACCCGCTTCGAATAGATTCTTAAGTTGTCAAGTAAGAGATCAATGTCGAATAGTTCTTCACTAGGACTCAGTGTCTCATGGATATTATGTTTCAAGGTTGATAGCAAATGGGATGCTTCAACCACGGATGCCACGTTTACCACACCATCGTCAAAAAGAAAGAAACTGCAATAAAAGCTTTCCTTTTGACGAAATACACAAAAGTATCGAGAGGACTTAAATCCCCTTTCTCTAAAATTTTTGCCAGGATTGAGTTTAAGGCTCAACCTAAGTCTTATTTGGTTCTATTTAGTAAAATAGCGTTTTTGTCACCTACTTTCTATTGCTAAAGGACCACCATATAAAGGCTCTTGCACAAGTCTAGTTCAGATTCCAGCAAAAACACACTCGCTAAGGGAAAACAAACCCGGATGTGAAAACCGAAAAATGATCCCCCCCTACCGACCGAACCCGGCTCCGATCGTGTAAGTGACCTGACTGAGTAAGGGCTCAGTCAATTCTAACGTACTTCAAACTTAGGTTTTCTTGTTCTATTGTTTTCCCAGTTGTGTTAAGAAAGGTGGAGAAAAACGTGGCTACAGAACTGATGGAAGAAACCCAGCGGATCATTGGC
>JBHLNC010000045.1:0-9764 GCA_048937435.1 Promethearchaeota archaeon
CAAAGACCGTTGCCGCTAGTTGTTTCATATACGGTTTTTCAGTAGTGAGCTCTGTCCATGTTCCGATGGAGCTTTCAGCAGCTACACCACCTGCAGCCCATTGCATACTCCTATTAGGATCGAGAGGTTCTACACGAAATGTACAAATCGTATCCGATGGGGCAGGCTTATATTGTGGATTAAAGAAGTCCTCATACTTCATTGGCATCCCTCAAAATAAAACAGCGCCATTTACAAAGGAGGGCTTTGGACTCGCTTTAAGTGTTCTCAATACCCGATTATCGACATGCCACGAATTCAAACGTTAGCTTCCTTCTCCATTCTAGACACCCGGTATGGTGAATCTTAAAAAGAGGGATAGAAATTCTGAACTAGGTGGAATTGGATGCGTCTCGAAGCTATTGGAAAAAACATTGAGCTTCCGATCTTTTGTGACATAGTGGAGAGATTTTTCACTGATCAGAACTACCAATCATCGCGCCATCCAATAAAAGGAGGATATTATGTCGTAGGGCGACCGCTCTCACCCAAGGATAAACGCCCTAGTGCAGTTGTGGTTGTGGAAGGGAAGCCGAATAAGTTCACAATCGAAATAATGCCCGTTAACCCGGATTCTGTAAGCCCAGGAATGAGAATCGGCGCCTCATTCATCGGAACTATAGCTGGTTTAGAGATTAGAAAAGCGGCAGAAAAGCAGGATCAATTCATTGCGTTTGAAAAACTGTTCTGGGATTTTGTAAGGAAATCAATAGCAGAATTTTCAAAGACTTAGAACCAACCTGAGATTAACCATCGAACTGCAGGCTAGTAGTAGGGTCCCGGGGACGCATTCGGAACTATTAAGAATAGCAAGGAGCCATTCTCACCAAAGTGAATGGCGTTGGATAAACAAAAGGTGATTTCAACTATTGTGTGGGCAGCGATTGGCTTGGGAGTAATTCTTGTCATTAACCTTGTGATATTCCTCATTATAGGAATTTGGCATCCAATTTTGATATTAATTGCCATGAGTAATTTGACCTTTTTTGAAGCGGGAGTAATCATGGTCATTGGGGGTCTAGCATTAATGATAGGAGGATTTCCATCCATAGGTAGAACAATCTATAATGAATGGAATCCAGAAAAAGCCAAGGAAACACGTGAAATGAGCTACATGCCCCTCCTTCTTTCCGGTTTTCTCTTCCTTGTGTCCATTACCGCGTCACTGGTGTTCTTCTAGCACGTAGGATTCAGAAACCATCGAACTGTGATGATATTTCCACTCATTCAAGTAAAAAAAGGGGAGGGGGTAGGCTGAACGTTAGTGAACGTCGCCTACTTACCTTTTCCTCCAAAGATAGATTGCAATGACAGCGATTACAATGGCTGTAACAGCCACACCAATCGCAGCGTACAAGGCAATCGGTGGAGGCGCTATAACCTCAGGAATCTCGTAACCTGCTAACCGCAGTAGCCTCTTAGCCTCCTCGGTGTCATACCTGTACGGTGTTATGTCATCGTTGAAGGCAGCAAGACTTGGTGGCATATACTCGTTTCCAGGCACACCGAAACCATCGAGGATTTGATCGACGATAGCTTCTCTTGGAATCAAGTAGTTGAGAGCCTGTCGAACATACTTTGCGTACAAAGCAGCGTTGTCAGGATCAGTGACACCGTTGGGTGTATCTTCTCCAGTTCCAAAGATGGGATGCATCATGTTCAAGCCAAAGGATTGGAAGCCAATCTCAGCATCGAACAGAAGCGTACCCCAAGCAGGATCGACAGTTGATCGGAGAGGTGCGATAGCAAAGTTCGTGTCAACGAGGTCAATTTCACCAGTCTGAAGGGAGGTAATGGCCTGAGCCGCACCAGTGATGGCCTTATAGACCCATTGATCCGGCATAGGAGAGTCCATCCAACCGTTAACACCCTTATAGTATGGATAAACGGTTCCATTAGAAATTCCAGGATCATTTGCTCCACCACGAATATCCGCAATAAAGGTTCGTGAAGGAAGATCCCAACCGGATGTGGCCAATCGACATACGTAGGGGCCAAGACCCATCGGACCATAAATATTCATGGTTCCCCCGTCAACATCATCTGCAACCCACATAGCACCACTCGTGATACCATGGGTTCGCCATTGATCGAATGGGACACTGTTCAATTGTGCATATGGTAGGGGTGTTACCAGGTTGAGTAATTGCGGTGTCCAGGCATAGAGTGGTCCTGTCTCATTGAAGGTAACTCGAACGGTGTACTCGTCAAGAATGTGGAAGCTTTCATTGTTCAAGCCGACAGTGATGTAGTCACCATAGCGAGATGAACCCACGTCGGGAGTCACAATAGATTTCCAGGTCATGACAACATCGCTTGCATTGAATTTGTGACCTGTAGGCCAGTAGACATCTGTACGAAGGGCGAGGGTCCAGTTGTATCCGTTGTTTTCAACCACCCAGTCACTAGCTGCTAGTTGAGGAGTGTAGGTGAAGGTGGACATGGCATCATTGTCTTCGTAGAAGAAGAGGGCGTCGTAGCAGACACCATAGGCGATGCCATCGTAATAGGCGGTAGACATCAGGTTATTGAAATCTTCGGGGTCGGTGTTAACGCCGATGATAATCTCGTTAGACCCAGGAATCCGCATCATGGGGTCGCTTCCAGTTGGAAAGATTTGGGAGATATCTGAAAAGCCAGTCATGTCGGGATCATAAGCCCAGGTTTCATTTTCGTAGAGAAGGACTTGTAGGGCGCTGATGTCATGAGTGAGCACCTGTAATTCCTTTTGGTAGAGGATACGTTGAGTGGAGTTAAGCTCACTTCGAATGCTTTCAAGAAGGGCTTCTACTTCAGGATCGTTGATAAGACACCAGTTGAAAATGGGGATTGAATCGTTGTCATATAAGGAGGTGGGATCAATCCAAGAGCTTCCCCAATTCCATCCAATGAAGATGGAGTCCCAGCCACCATCTGTAAAGATAGCACCAAGATCATCAGGGAGCGGGAAGAGAACTCGGTCTAGCCAGCCACCCCAAGTGCCAATCGAAACACGTGAGTCGATGCCGATACGTCTAAACGAGTCTGAAATAACACCAGCCCATGCGATACGAGCGGGGTTATTATCGCCGACACCGATGTAGATTGTAAACAATGGAGCTTGCGCAGTTGTTAATCCTATTGTGACAATCGGTGCAGCAGCAAAAAGTGAAATCGCTAGTATAGCTGTAATTTTCATAAATTTTTTATTCATTTTTTTTCACAAATCGGTTTTTCCGTGCTTTCAAAGTACACGGATGCCCAATGTATTCCACTCCCCATTAATATTCATTACCGTATATGCAATTCATCGACTCTTACAGGGCGTTCAGACGCATAGAAATCTATCTACAAGGCATAATTAATAGCAAAATTGCCTCAAACCCAA
This sequence comes from Promethearchaeota archaeon, assembly GCA_048937435.1. Taxonomy (GTDB): domain Archaea; phylum Asgardarchaeota; class Hermodarchaeia; order Hermodarchaeales; family Hermodarchaeaceae; genus Hermodarchaeum. The sequence goes on from JBHLNC010000045.1 coordinate 3,407, forward strand.
ACGATAAAAAATAAAACGAAGAAGGAGCCTTATCTACGCAGGATTGGTTGTAAGGATGATTGAAGTTACAAGGTTAGCCCGGTTTCTGATTCGACGTATTCTGTTTAGTATTCCTGTCTTTTTTGGCGTAACAATTATTGTATGGGCGTTAATGTACGCTGCAGGTGATCCTGTCCGTCTCATGCTGGCAGGTGTACCTTACATTACACCAGAAGTCGTTGAAAATCTGCGTCGCTATTACCATTTGGATCGACCCGTGTGGGAACAATATCTTTACTGGGTATTTAACCTAGTTCGGGGAAACTGGGGTAATTCGTATGTCTATAACCAACCTATAATAAATCTCATTATACCATGGACAGTTGAAACCCTCAAGCTCCAGCTTAGTGCTTTAGCCCTTGCATTGTTTCTAGCAATATTCATTGGAATTTATTCTGCAAGGCATCCATACTCAATCACAGATATGGCGGTAACTACATTGGCTTTATTGGGTGTCTCCATGCCTATCTTTGTGTGGGGAATATTTGGCATCCTCATCTTCTCATCATATGCCCATACCACGACTACAGCCCTATTTGGCTTTCCAATCTATTTTCCACCTGTTGGAGCTCATGCTTGGAATTATCGCACATTCCCATTTCCATTATTCCTCGCAGATGCCATCTGGCATATGATATTACCGATGTGTGTTCTAGCAATTACCTATATGGCGTTGTATGTACGCCTTGTGAGGTCGGGAATGCGTGAAACACTTGAACAAGACTACGTTCTGGCAGCACGAGCAAGTGGTTTAAGTGACCGAAAAGTCGTGTACAAACATGCCCTAAGGAATGCACTCATTCCACTCGTAACCTATGTAGGATTAGCAATCGCCACATCTTTTGCTGGTGCACCCATTACAGAAACCGTGTTTACTTGGCCAGGAATGGGATACTACTACGTCCAGGCATTGTATAACCTTGACTTTCCCCTCATTATGGCGGTAATATCCATTCTGACGATCCTAATATTAGCAGCCAATATCATTGTCGATATGACCTATGGGTTTATAGATCCAAGGATAACTGTGGGGTGATATACCAATGGAAGATGCTGAATATATTCGCGAATTAGAAATAGGCGATAGAGAAGCTGAAAAGCGACGAGAACGCATCGAAGAAGAAGTTGAAACACGGGGAGCTAGCCAGTGGCAACTAGTGTGGCGCCGATTCAGGAAAAACAAACCGGCACTTGTTGGTGCCGGAATTCTCATAGTTATTTTATTTATGGCTGTGAGTGCACCGTTCCTCACCTACGTGGGAATCCTAGCCGATCCAAATAGTACTCAGTTTCTAATTGACCCTCCCGAACTTGGTGGTGGGGGAAGAGCACTACCCTCGATATTTCATCTATTGGGTACGGATAAATTAGGACGCGATGTTCTTAGCAGAATCTTTTGGGGAGCCCAAACCGCCCTCATAGTTGGAATAGTAGCCATGATCATATCAACACTTATTGCTTTTACAATTGGAGGGCTAGCCGGCTATTTTGGAGGACGAGTCGATGCTGCCTTGATGGTGGTGACTGATGTCTTTCTCGTAATGCCCGTATTCCTAATTATGCTACTGATGATTAAAATTTTGACAGTCATCGTAGTTTCTGGATTTGGACTCTGGGTTGTTATAGGAGTACTCGGGATATTTGGCTGGCCACAGATGGCACGAATGATACGCGCCGAATTCTTCAGACTCAAAACTCTAGATTACGTTGAAGCAGCCCGTGAACTCGGTGCTTCGAATCGACGAATCATGGTTCGTCACATCCTCCCTAACGCCTTAGGACCCATCATTGTTGTGTTCACACTTGGCATAGCCTATAATATCCTCGCTGAAGCCGGATTGAGTTTCCTTGGCTTTGGTGACGCCTCAACTGTTTCGTGGGGTTGGATGATAAACATGGAATTAGAGATTGTATCCGTCCAACCCTTGCTAGTCTTATTCCCAGCAGTTGCAATTTTCTTCACTGTGCTCGCGTTCAACCTCATGGGTGATGGACTCGCCGATGCTTTAGATCCTCGATTATGGAGATAGGAGAAAGAACACATGACCAACATAATGGAAATTGAAAATTTAAAGACCTACTTCTATACTGAAGCAGGGGTCGTAAAAGCCCTTGATGGCATCTCCTTCAACATTGAAGAGGACGTTACTCATGGACTTGTGGGAGAATCGGGATCAGGGAAAACCGTAACAGCCCTTTCAGTTCTTGGCATTGTTCCGAATCCAGGAAAGATCGTCGAAGGTCGTGTCATATTCGAAGGCGAGAACCTTTTGGAAAAAAGCGACAAGGAAATGCAGAAACTCCGAGGAGATAAAATTGCGATTTCCTTTCAAGACCCCAGTACATCACTGAACCCCGTCTTCACAGTAGGTAGCCAAATAGCAGAGGTTATTATGCGACATCAAGATGTGACAAAAGAAGAAGCAAAGCAAGCTGTCATAGAAATAATGGAAGCCGTACGAATACCTGAAGCAGAACAGCGATATGACGAGTATCCACACCAATTCAGTACAGGGATGCGACAGCGAATGGCCATTGCCCGATCCCTTTCTGCCCGTCCAGACATTCTCTTTGCCGATGAACCAACAACAGCATTAGATGTAACAATAGAAGCACAAGTCCTCAACCTCATGCAGGAGCTCCAAGATAAATTTGGTATGGATTTAGTTATGATTACTCACGATATGGGAGTCATAGCTGAGATGTGCAAGCGTGTCACCGTCCTTTATGCGGGTCGTGTCTGTGAAACAGCCACTGTAGATTCAATTTTCCATGAACCTAAACACCCGTATACTCAGGCACTGTTGACATCAGTACCCTCAGTTCTTGGGAAAATCAAGAGATTATCAGTAATTCCAGGCACGATTCCTGACCTAATTCATCCACCAGCGGGTTGTCGATTTCATCCCCGCTGTGCATTTGCAAAAGATGTTTGCAAGAAGGAAATGCCAGATGCTGTGGAAGTTGCTAAGGGGCATGAGAGTGCATGTATTCGCATCGATGAAATTAACGATGAACTTCAAGCCCGATTGAAACAAGCTCGGGAGGAACAAGTAAGTGACTAATAAAGATGTTATTCTTAGCGTGTACGATTTACAGAAATATTTCGATGTTACCACAAAGCAAATTATTGGATCAAAGAAAACCGGAATAGTTCATGCGGTTGATCATGTTAGCTTTGATGTCTTTCGTGGTGAAACCCTTGGGCTTGTAGGCGAAAGTGGCTGTGGAAAGACTACAACAGCACGGACTATTCTTGGACTAACTCCAGCCTCTGGAGGGGAAGTCCTCTATAATGGTAAGAACCTTCTTGAAGTCTGGAAAGAGGGAAGCAGCGCCGAAAAAATGAAATACCGCCGGAAAATGAAACTCGTTTTCCAAAACCCGTGGACATCCCTAAATCCGAGGATGCCAGTCAAAGACATCGTATCTGAAGGATTCCAAATTCATGACATTATTGAAAAAGGGGACGAACGAGACCGCCTTTATGATCTACTCGGTGAGGTAGGACTCGAGCCCTATCACGCTGAACGATTTCCCCATCAGTTTAGTGGGGGACAACGACAACGCATCGTGATTGCCCGAGCGTTATCAGTCGATCCCGAATTTATTTTCGCAGATGAACCTGTAGCCTCTCTAGATGTTTCTATTCGAGCTCAGATATTGAATCTGATGACAGATTTACAGAAAAAGAAGAACCTGACATATGTGTATATCTCGCACGATCTTGCTTCAGTCCGTCAGATTTGTGCTCGAGTTGTCGTCATGTATCTCGGTGAAGTTGTTGAAATTGGCCCAGTGAAAACCATTTTCGAAGAATTCCAACACCATTATACTGAAGCCCTCATGAAAGCTATCCCCGTACCAGATCCTGACCGAAAACGAGAACGCATCATTCTGTGGGGCGAAGTTCCTAGTCCAATCAATCCTCCGTCGGGTTGCCGATTTCACACCCGATGCCCAGCAGTACAAGATAAATGTGCTCAGGAGAAACCTGAGTTTACTAAAGGAAAGAAAGGGCACTACTACGCTTGTTGGTTTCCGGTATCCTGAGATTAATATCCTACTAGTTTGCTCTTTTTCTATGAGGGCTTAACACCTCAAGGGTTTACTATGAATGCAAACAACCTAGTAAATGAGGAACCAACAACAAAGAATTGGACATCAGAGATCATTAGATGGCTCAAAAGAGTGCCAATTACGTTTTGGATTTTTCTTGTGAATCTTTTGATGTATTGTTATACGGCAATCCTGAGTCAGGATTTTCTTTTTATTGATATTTGGGTGCAAGAATTCTTTGGGATTTCCGGAGAGAGTTTTGTTGCAGGAAGATTTTTTGTATTTATCACTGCGATGTTCGTTCATCAAGACCTCCTCCATTTAGGACTAAACCTTTTTTCGTTGGCAGTGATCGGTGTTGTTTTTGAATCAAGAGGAGGGCGTACAAATTTCTTGATTATCTATTTTCTGGCAGGATTAACAACTAATGCACTATCACTCATTCTCTTTCCTCAATGGACCTTTGTTGGATCTTCTGCAGCCATTTTTGGAATTGCCGGAGCCACCATAATGCGATTATTAGAGTCTGTCGTTTTTGGTGCTCTCTTCATCTTGGCATTATTTGCCATGGCTCCACCAATGAGTTTTCTTTCACACGGTATTGGTGCAGTTGTTGGAGTAGTAACAGACTATTTCATCAGAGGTAGAACCAACAAGAAAAACCAAAAAACCAGAAATCGATGAGTCTAATATTCTAGTTCTAACAATGGCGTAATTTGGTTCGAAGTCGCATTGTTAAATCTCAGATAAACACGACAGCCAAAGTTGTGAATGTTGATTCCAACAATCAGCATTAGGAGTCGCCTTCTCTCCATCCTTCCTCCCTTTTACCTTTATCATCTCACTCACAGCCCTTTTATCCATGAGAGACAACAATGCGAATGGTGTTAATACAATGGTAACATACACAGCTGATATACAAGTTGAAACCCAAGGTGAACCCGACATCATCGAAATCACGAAAAAAGTCGAAGAACAGGTAAAGAAGAGCGGCATTCAATCAGGGATTATCACCATATTCTGTACTGGGTCAACGAGTGCAATAACAACCATTGAATACGAACCCGGATTACTCAAAGATCTCCCCGAAGCCTTTGAAAGATTTGCACCACGTGACGCCGTCTACGAACATCATCTGCGATGGCAGGATGGGAATGGACACAGCCACGTAAGAGCGAGCATCATCGGACCCAGCCTCACAATCCCGATAATAAAGGGTCGTATGCCATTAGGAACCTGGCAACAAATAGTATTCCTAGAACTAGATGTGCGATCGCGAACTAGGCGGATAGTGATTCAAGCCCTCGGAGAATAATTCTCTCCGCCCTATTTCTGCCCTTTAGCCAGATAGATGCCCTGAGGATCCAACCCACGTAATTTTTCAAGCTCATGCTTTGTCGGTTCAGCTGTAGTGGGAACATCTTTTCCAATACTGAGGTCAAACATGACGTTATCCTTTACCCAATCAACTGTTACTCCCGGATGAACCGATTTCAAGCGAATCCGCTTTGTCTCTGGATTAAAATCCATTTGACATTTATCTGTCACAACTAATGAAGGCCCGCCCCCAATCAACCCAAGTTTTTCTCGACTTCCTGGTCCAGATAGATGCCCTGGACTTGTTAGGTAATCTAGTTTTTTCACGAATTTGCGGGCATCATGGGTAAACATAAGGATGATTCGCCCTGCTGAGCTTGCAATATCATTCCCTCCACCACTCCCTGGAAGGCGAACCTTAGGTGCGTCAAAGTCACCGATATAGGATGTGTTGATGTTCCCAAATTCATCGATCTGTGCTGCACCGAGAAAACCCACATCAACTTTTCCTCCCATCATCAAGAATCCCAATGTCTCAATAAGTCCGATTGAAGCCGCTGCACGATAACCAAGGCGGGAATCGGCAACTGATAGTGCAAGGTCCTTATTCTGGGTATCAACATTCCCTCCCTCATAGATGATAATAGCGTTAGGAGCATGGGTGACTTTTGCAAGCATAGCACCTAAGACGGGAAGTCCGGTTCCAGCGAACACACGTTCCCCATCCTTAACCGCATGAGCTCCACACACCGCCATCATTTCTGTTGAAGTATACTCAACCATCTTCTTCACCTCAGTATCCTAACTCTGGATCTGCCCGCAGCTCCTTCAACCGTTTGTCTCCAATTTTCTTCAATAACCCCTCATGATTGCCAACATCGAGAATCCATTCGTTCATGTATTCTTGCCAGCCTTCCTCAGTCTTACACATCTGCATATACAT